>NZ_CP075394.1 GCF_023035875.1 Borrelia puertoricensis | reverse complement strand
TATATTTTGTTAATAGTATAGAATATTTATCCATTTATACAAATCATAAGTTTCCACATATAACTCATAAGTTTACTACTAAAAATTAATAGTTTATATAAAAAACTCATAAGTTTATTCTACCTTTTTTATAAAATTAATAGTTTGCATAAAAACTCAATAGTTGCTTTAAAAAAATATATAGTTGCATCCCTCTTTTCTATATTAATAGTATTATACTTATATATACATATGTTCTCTCTAAAAAATTTATTTACTATAAATATACCTTATATCCCTATTTATAAAATTAATCCTGATGAATTTATTTTAATTAGTAATCATCTCATTCTCTCTTCTAGTACTATTCATAATTTACTTGGCATTATCATGGCTTCCGGTATACCTTTAAAACATTTAAAAGATCCTTTTATAAAAATATTTTATACTTTTAATAACAATATTATTACTTATACATTAAGTAATGGTCTACAGCTTCAACAATATTCTTTACTCAAGTCCAATGTTATTGCTACTTCCATTAAAAATTTAAATAAAAATATTTTATCCTCTATTCATGCATATAAAATTAACTACATTGCTAAAAATATATTCAACTTCTCTATCACTACTAAACACATAATTTCTATCTACTCTTTGATTGCTAAGTCTAAATTTACCTTCAATAATATCTCTTACAATAATACTCATCTCAATATCTTATTAGATAAGAAACCTTGTATTCTAGATTTATACGAAAAATAAACTATATTAAGTCTTTTCACAGACTAAAACTTAATAAAAATAACCTAGATCTATTTAAAAACCATCCTAATAAAACTCTCTCTACTATCGCTTCACTAGTTGAATCTTTCTTCCTTGATCAAACATTAAACAAAAACTTACATACTCTCAAATCTTATATTAATTTACACCTCAAACAACTTGGCATACCTTATAAATCTACTAATAGATTTCAAAAACAACTATTTTCTCATATATTCTTGCAATAAAACAATGTATATTTTTGTGATAACTCATAAAAAGAATAAATAGATGAAAACTATTTTGTTCATCTTAGCAGCAATTATGTACAATGCGCTAATAAAATATGATTTGTACTATTGTAGTGAAGTACTAAAAATTTTTTTTCGCTACCCTAGCTTAATATCAATTAGTAGAAGCCTCTCTTTTGCCTATTGTTTTAATTCTTTTTTTACTCTATACTTACCTATAAGGAGATTTTATGGGACTTCCTCAACCAATAATTACTCAACAAATGGTTATTGCTGAACTGACTAGAGCTGGTATAAATAGAGATATTGCTATTGACCTGTCTTATAGGTATTATAAAAATGAGCTTACTCACAAGGATATTGAGTATTTAGAGACTACTTTTAACCTTAAACTCGAAAAAGTCGAAGCTCTTTTACAAGCTGAGATTAAATCTGTTAAAACCGAGCTTGACAATAAGATTGATACTAAATTCAATGAACTTGACAATAAGATTGATACTAAATTCAATGAACTTGACAATAAGATTGATACTAAATTCAATGAACTTGACAATAAGATTGATACTAAATTCAATGAACTTGATAACAAGATTAATACTGTTGAGAATAATCTTAACATCAAGATTGAAAAGGTTGAAGCAACCTTACACGCTGAGATTAAATCTGTCAAAACTGAACTGGATACCAAAATTGATACAGTCAGATCTGAATTAAAATCTGATATTAAAGACCTCGATAATAAAATCGACAACGTTAGAACTGAATTAAAATCTGATATTAAAGACCTCGATAATAAAATCGACAACGTTAGAACTGAATTAAAATCTGATATTAAAGACCTCGATAATAAAATCGACAACGTTAGAACTGAATTAAAATCTGATATTAAAGACCTCGATAATAAACTTAAACTTCATAATTGGATGTTTGGCACTATTATTACCATCTCTATAGGTATTTTATTAACTATTATTTTTAAGTAATTCTTTATTTTATTTAAAAGCAATAAGTCCCTTAAATTGATACTACGCTACGCACTTATTGACTTAGCTTTTTTAGTAACCTTAACTTGCTTACCCCTTTCTCTCCCTTCAAAGCCATCTTCTACCTCTTTAGCACTTACCTCACTCGTAACATCCTCAAGCCCCCCCTTAACAACCTCCTCAGTTACACTAACAACTTCCCTTTGTTCTAATTTTTTAAGTAACATTTCCTTATAATCTTCATAAAACATATCCAATATATTATTCATCAACGCTCCCCGCTTAGTTTCACAATAATAATCATCATTGCCTACTTTCCAAATCGTTATATCAAGGGTCTCTCTATATTTTACTCCTATCCAATCTTTAACGTACCCATATACATACGCGTAGTCAATATCTTCTGAATTAAGTATTGGAAAATTAATTATACTCTTATCGCCCTTCTTAGACTGTACTTCATCGCTCATATAAATTTCCCAAAACCTATGGCGTTTGATGTATAGCCTTCTTACTAAATATTTTAAACTAAATTTCATGACATATCTCCTCTTTCACCTAAACTTCAGGTTATCCTCTTCTGATAAAACTAAAGTTCCTAAATTAGATATAGATAGACCCTTAGTAGTCTTAAATCCTTCAAAATTTCTATTAAGCACTACCGGGCCCACCGGTCCTGATAGACTGCAAGCTCTATTGTAGGGCTTTAAATTATTTATTTTGTTTTCCGTGTCAACTCCCATATTCCCTGCCCTGCTTTTCTCTAAAGTAGCAAACATACTTGCCCTAGCTTGTTCTCTAAGACAAGCATTCTCTTCACGAGCTCTTCTTAAACGCTCTTTTCTCTCCATAGCTTCACGTTCAAACAACTTACTTAAATATTCTTCTCTTCTCTTTTTCTCAAGTCTTCGTTTTTCTTCCGATTGCTTCTCTATTTTCTCTCTTCCCTTAAGACTTAAATGTTTATCACGCATCCCTTTAACAACAGATGAGTTATGCTTAACTTGTATATGCTCTCCATAAGTCTCTTTAGGCATGTAATTGCTCTTGTACTTATTTGGGTACCAATCCCTAAATCTACCTTCCCATATAAGCTCATAATCACTAACTATGCCATCTCTTCGCTTCATCATCATCCATACCTTGTATTTATACCTATTGCTAAACTGTTTTAAGAAATGCTGTAAGATATCTTCAATGTTGTATTCACTTTTGTATTCAATTATTGCTCTCTCTAGATTAATCAGTGCATTTATGTAAGTTGCATCGTTATTACTGCACTCTTTTACTTGGATTAGGTATCTTTTACTGATTTTATGTTTGGATACAAGCCGCATCTCTACATCATCCCTTTTGAATTTGCACTCTCTTACCTTTGGTTTAATGGATACAGTTTTTTCTAAAAGCAATTCTTTAGAATTCTTATTATTTATATAGCTTATATTAGCTTTATTAAATACAGCCGGGTTCCCTACATGCGACATTTGGCTTATATTATTATGTTGACTCAACTTGGGTAGTATGTTTAACCTTTCAAGGTTTCTGTAGTTAAATGTTGTATTTTTGTAGTCTTTATCGAAATCCCCAACAATTTTTTTGTTCTTTAACTTTTCTTTAAGATCTTCTTTAAGATATTCTAAAATTATTTCTTTATGTATGTGATCAAGTTCCATATTTTGTATATAGTGAGAAATGCTTCCCTTATTTTTTCCAAACTTTCTAATTTTAGATTTTATTAACCCACTTTCATTTAGAAGTCTGAGGTCTCTTTCAAATGTTCGTCTACATACTTTTTTATGGCCGTCATTTTCTAATAATTTGCTTACAATATTGTAGATATCACTTGCTGAATATTCTTCAATTCCACTTGATTTCTTGTAGTTTTTATTCTTTGCATTTATGATCCAATAAATTTTAATCAGTCTATCGTATTTATTTAATGCTCTAATTATTAGCGATTTAACTTGTGATACACAGATTTCTTTAATATCAGAGGATGTTTTATCTTTATTTGATTCTATAAGATTATTTAGTATTAATTTTATTTTGTCTTGTGATTTGAATTTTTTTGTTTCTTTTGGTATACTATCCATACGGTAAACCTTTAATCCAAAGTTAAATTTTCAGAGTCGAAGCTTTGGATTGGAATTTTTTTATTATATATGAAAAATTCACTTTTGGCTAGATTTGAGGTCAAAGTGATTTTTTTATATACCACTTCCTTCTCTTCCCACATTTTAGAAATAGTTTTTGTAAAATTGCTGTATATGTATTTATTTATGAGAATGAATGTCATCATAGATATGAATTTTAAATGAATTTGAGATTCGTGTCAATAAATCTGTTTGTTAATTTATTATTTTAAATTTAAATTGATTTTTTTTAAATTTATTAAAATTTTTAGAGTATCCGATTATGCTATTTATATTTTGAAATTTATCTAAAGGGATAAAGGAGTAAATTTGCTTTTAAAGCCTCTAGATTTATTCCTTTATCAGTGATTAGTGTATTTTATTGTTTGATTTGAAATATCCTATAAATTTTATTTTTAGGCTTATTAGAGTCATAAATTTCTTTTGTATAAATCAAATATTTTTTTTGTTGTGTGTATTTAAATGACTTTTTGGTTCTAGAATAAATTTTGTTTGTGTCATTTTTTGTGTTTGTTCTTTTATATTTTGTATTTCTTCTTTTAGTCTCAATATTTCCTTATTTTTATCTTTTATATCTTCTTGTGTTTGTTTTTTTATGTTTTGTATTTCTTCTTTTAGTCCTGTTATTTCTGTGATAATTGTGTTTATTTCGATGTTTTGGAGTTTTATATTGTTTATTTTTTGAGTAGATTGAGTATATATATTATTCTTTTGATAATGTATCTTTAATTCATTTTTTATGCTTTCTAGTTTTTTTTCAATAATTGTTTGAATCTTTCTTTTTATTTCTTTTTTTTTATAACTACAGTTAAGTCTTGGATGATAGATTCTGGAATGTATCGCAAGTTTTGATATGTAAAATAAGCGTTTAGAGATGTTATCTTTTTGCAAAGAATACCAGGACTTGTTTGATAATTGAAATCCTCTTTTAATATATCTACTACTTCTCCTAGTTTATATAATTTTATTTTGCCTATTTTTTTCATAGTAATGTTATCCTTTTTTATTTAGATTTTGTAATCTTTATCATACGTAAAAAATTAAAAATAGTTAATATATATCAATAAACTAATAATTGTTGGCCAACAATTATTAGTCTGTATAGATAAAAATAGAAATTGTTTATTATAGAATAGTTTTACATGTTTTTTAATAATTTTAATTTTTATATTAGTCGAATATAAATTGACTTAAATGATATTGATGTTGTATATTTTCCATTAGAGATTTTGGTAATGTTATTTTTTGATAAAAATAGCAAGCTACTTTGCTTTTGTTAGCTTTATTTAAAAATTAATAGGTTAGGGAAAGTGAAGTTTCTTGTTTGTCATTAAAGGCTTAAAAAAGGAGGGTTTTAGTTGTCTAGTGGGATTAAGAGACAGATTAATATTATTGGAACTATTGCAACAACATTAATGCTTTGTGTGTCTGGAATTGGAACCTATGCCCTTAAAGGATTTTTATCTGATTTTAAAAAAGAGATGATGGAAGAATTACACATTGAATCTGAAAAGAGACTTAAAGGAGAATTTGAAGCTTTAAAAATCTTCTTAAGAGAAGACCTTAAGAGAGACATTGAAAGAGTAAATTCAGAGAGTAGAGAGATGATGGGGGAGTTAGAGAGTCTTTTACTTAAAGAGAGATTTAAAATCAAAAATGCATTTAGGGAAGAATTAGATAAATGTTTTGGTTTATTAAAAAATCTTGAAGAGGAGGGGATGTATGAGAAGTAAAATTTTTATGATTTTTTATGATTTTGCATACAAAGCTTTGAAAGATTACTTCATTAAAAAGCATAAATCAGAATTGCTTGAAGGTGCTGTGTCTTTAGAAGATTCGTCTTACCAAGTTTGTGAAAAAATAAAAGAAGTAGAAAAACATAGATTAGTAGTTCCATTTCAATATAATTTCAAAGACCAAAACGTTGCTATTTGCAAATTTGGATGTTATTTTTTATGCATTTTGTTTATTGCATTTGTAGTTAAAGAAATCAAAGATAAAGTTGAGAAATATTTCGATAAGTTTGAAGTCGATTTACTCTTTAAAAGCCTTGCAACTGCTGGCTGTTTAAAAGATGTCAATTCATACGTTCTTGATCCAAATTTAATATTTAAGCATCTTGGAGTTAGTGAGGATATTCATTATCTGAATGTCCATTATTCCCCTACTCATTATGAGCCTGATAATTGTGATATTTTAGTTGGCAAATACAAAGAGAATGATTTATACCATTTTGTAATTCTTGATAATGATTTAAGTTCTGTTATTTGGGACTCACTTGGCAGTTCTAAAGCTGTAAGTAATGGCGTACTTGAGTCTTTAAGGGTATTTAAGCTTATTGATGCGTCTCTTAGTTTTGATATTAGGCAAAGACTTGCTCTCTATAGTGAGCAGTTTAGAAATGTGTAAGTAGTAAAAAAGATATTTTGGAGGTTTGATTTTGAGCGTAGCAAAAAATGTAAATAAACTTTTTGATGCAGTAATTGCAAAAGATTTTCTACTACAAGAGTTTGGTTCCCTTTTAGGAGAATCTAAGATTGAACTTGCACGAGAGGGAATGACACTTACAAGTTCAATCTTGAATTTTATATATTCTATAAAAGATGAGATTGCAAAAAATAATGAGAACAAACGTGCTTTTGAGATCATAAATTCAAGACTAAGAGGTGCTATTGACTTAGCAATTGATGCTTGCAGGGTTTTAGAGAATGGTGAGAATTGGGATGAATATGATAGGCTTGTTGAGCTTAGGGGTCAAGTAGCTAAGGAAGCATTAGATAAAATGGAATTAAAGGACTAGTGGGTTGTTATGAAGTGTAGATTTAATTTTTTAAATAATTATTTGTTATCTTTATGTTTGTTATTTTTAGTATTCTCTTGCAAAGGGATTGCAAGTCTTCCAAAGGAACCTACCTTAATTGGGAGAGAGGACCCTGTAAGCTTAGCTCGTGATGAAGCTTCATTATTTGAGTATGCGTTAAGTCTTAGTGCATGGCTTATTGATGCTAAAAGTTATGTTAATGCTTATTATAAGCAGCATAAATTTCCATTATTTGAAAATTTTGACCCCACATTTAAGGGTGGTATTGGAGAAGAGGGCATTAAGGCAAGGATGGCTTATTATAAGCGTTACATAGCTTTGGTCAAACCCATTGCTATTGATATATACCGTAGGTATACCCAAGTGTCCTTGCAGGAGTAGGGCACAAGGGAGATTTAAGTTTGCAGCAAGAAGATAAAGTTGATAAGGATTTAACAGAAGGGGGTTTAACACTTAATTTTGAAGCTGACCCCTCCCCTTCTGTTCATTTGTCTTCTCTAGATATTAGTAATCCCTCTTTAGTAGTTAGTGATGAGCTAATCTCTAGTGATCATACTGACCTGGGAGTTGAATCTAATTTGGAAGCTGTTCAAACTGAAGATGTTCAAGGCGAGGGAGAGAGTCCAGAGTTTTGTGATTTAAGTATTGTCTTTTTTACCGATGAAGGTCAATTTTTTGATCTAACCCCTTACACTGATATATCTAGTATGTCTTTCGAACTTAAAATTGTAGACCCTACACTAAAGACCGCATCAAGTAGCTTTAAATTTGATGCAAATGGTCTTTCAGATGAATTTTTGGATTTCCTATTCTTTAGGAAAGAAGATGTATATGTGATCTTAAGTGAGGGAACGAAGTCATTATTCAAAGGTGTGTTAGAAAAATTTTTCAACAGAGAGGTGTTTAACTCCACTAAAAGTATTAGCTTTACTGTGAATGATTATTCTAAACTTTTGAGTGTTGTTTTTGAGAAGCCTATTCAATTTCCTATTAATTACAATCCCGATTGGCTTTATGTATATAATCCATTAATAAAGGAGCAATCAGTAGTCCATTTAATTTTAGCTAAAAGCAATCTTAAAGATTTGATTGATGATGATGGCTCTGAGAGCATTTTGGCAAAAGTGCCTGCAGTAATTATTGCTGATGGAGAGGACCTTGGGACAATTCTCTCAGCATTGCTTTATGAATTTGGATATGCATATACATTTACAGGTGATGGGAAACTACAGATTTTACCTATTTGGAAGAGTGAGGTTATAAAAAGGGATGTAAAGCTTTGCTCTATTGATGCTTCAAGTTATGTTCTGTCAAAGAGTAGTTCTAGTAGTTATGATTCAACCAGGGTTATTTGGAGAGAAGGTAAATTTCAAAGCCGAGAAGAAGCTATTTCAAATAAAAGGCCGCTTTATTCTGCTCCCATTAATGTTAAAGGATCTGGGAGTAGTCTTTATGTTGCGGTTTTGCAAAAAGGAGTAGTTTATCCTGATTTTGCAGATAAAATAGGTAGTTTTGTCTACCAGGAATATGATCCTAAATGGTTTGATACAGCTTATAAGTGGGATTTTAAGAAAAGGGAAGTATGGCATGACCATTATGCAATAAATGACCATTTAGCCATAATCTCAACACATAATCTTGAGGCCCGTTTTAGTGCTGACTCTGATATTAAACTTGTGCATGAAGAATATTATCCAACCAAATCCCGAATTTGGTTTAAAAATACATCCTCAAGTCAAGGTTCTCGTTATATTTACTACTTTGATATATATGGTGATGTTTTTTATACAACTGCTCGTAATATATTGCAGACTGATAATGCAGATGATTTTTACAGTAAGCGATTTGAGTATTCAACCAGGTTTATTTTTGATTCCAATTCGGCTTTAAGGCTTTTTGAATTTTTAACTAATTTAAGAGTTAAAGGACATACAATCGTTAATTTCAGGTCAACTCAAGAATTAGACCTTACTGATTTTGTAAAACTTAAGTTTGAGGATTATGATGTAGATCATTTTTTCTTGATTTTATCAAAAAAGATTTCCGGATTTGATATGAATATAAGACTTTACGAGTATGAAGGGATTACATGGGGAGATTACACTCACTATGATTACCTTACAACTTCTAAATATATAGGCTCTAGAGATAATTTAGAATCTATTCGTGAGGTTATAGTTGCACCTTTTAATTATATTGCAGCAAGAGATAATGATTTTGCAAGTCCCCATCTTGTTGCACCAGGCTTTAAGGATGAAGTTACAATTCAGGAGGCTTTAGACTTAGCAAAACGTTCTGGAACAAGCAAAATCAAATTACTCCCCGGTGATTTTTATATGTATGGCTCAGTTGATATATCTAATTTCGAGATTAAAGGAGATGATGGAGTTGTAATTCGGGCTGGTGGATTTGCAAAAAATATTTTCATCGCAACTCGTTCATTTAAGATGTCAAGGCTAACTATATGTCAAAAGCCTATGAGTGAACTTTGGATAAGGGGTGGTAATTTGAGTGATGAGGAGCACTTAGATTCATACCTAAAAGGTAGCGAATTTGCACTCTTTGCTAATTTGAGGTTGTGTTCAATTTATAGGATTAAAGAAGAAGAGAGGTCTTCTATTTACTTAAATGATGCAAGTTTCATTTACCTTAAGAATATTACATTTCTTTGTAATGAAGGAGTGGCTTTAGAGACAATGAAAGTTAAAAAGATACTTCTTGAGAATGTTATTTTCAGATCTACAAATTGCGGATTTGATATTCGTGATGTTGATAATATGACTCTTATTGGAGTTGAGATTGAGTCTAATAAGAAGGCATCGATTGCCAATGGAGTTAATGCAATAATGAGGGGTGGTGTTGTTAAGAAGAATAGAGATGGCTTACACTTTACAAGTTTTTCAAGTCTTAAAGTTAATGAAGTTGAATTTTTAAGTAATACAGGTGTTGCATTACAACTTGATGAAGTTGTAAATGCAAGATTTGCAGGAAATAGTTTTGTGGAAAACAATGTAGGTCTTAAGAGTAATTCTCTAGATTTATTAATGCGAGATTCATTTTTTAAAAATGAGCTTGGTATATCTTTTACAAAAAAATCGGATCTAAGTTCACGAGTTATTGATTTTAATGTGTATGAAGAGAATGTAAAAGATAAAGAGGAGGTCGCATAATTTGGCTATAAGTGATGATGATTTTGAAGAGATAAAGAGACGCTTACAAACTGATAACGTTAAGATACAATTTAGTGCTGGAGATATGGAGCAGGCGAAGAATTATATTGGTAAGCTTGGAGAGCCTATTGTAGTAGAGGATAAGGGGTTATTTGCTATTTGTAATGGTAAGAGTAGTGAGGATAGAAAATACTATCCGATAAATAAAGGTTTACCACCAGTCTTAGATGATACTTTGGATTCTTACATAGAAGATTTGGTTGAGAGATGTTTGGAGAGTACTTATCCAGGCTTTCTAACTTCTGAGTTTGCACAAGAGGGATCAAAGCTTACTAGGTCTAGGTTAATTGAAGCGTTTGAAGCAACAAAAAAGTTTTGCTTACCAGATGGGAGAAGCCTTCCAGAAGATTGTTTTGTAAGGGAGAGATTTGGAATCTCATCTGCACCAAGTCTTGCGGGTAGGTTTTTAAGGCACCATGACAGAAACGGTTCTTATGACTCAGTTCGTAGCATTGGAGATACTCAAAGTGACTCATTTGCAAGCCATGACCACTACATAAATAGAGACAATATCAATTTTGATGGTCGTCTTGTTAGGTCTTTTAATAAACTTTCCAAATCTGGAGATTGGTCTGGTGGTACTTATAAGTTTATATATAACCTAGTACTTGGGGATTATATATCAAAGTACAATTTTCCAGATTGGACAGGATACACAGGAGATAGTGAGACTAGGCCTAGGAATTTAACGTATTTGTCATTCTATAGATATGATTGGTGAAGTGGTGTTTATGAGTATTAATAATAAGGATTATGATGATTTGAAATTACGAATTGCAAATAGTAATACCTGCATACAATTTGGAGTTGGCACTTATCTTGATTCTAAAGGTTACACAGGCGAGATTGGAGAACCAATTTTACTTAAAGACAAAGGCGTATTTGCAGTTTGTGATGGTAAGAGTATTGCAAATAGACGGTATTATCCTATTTGTAAGAATATGTCATCTGTATTAGATGATACTTTGGATGCTACTTTAGAGCATATGATTGATTTTTTTATAGAAAAGGTTGCTGTTGGCACACTAACTGCAAAATTTCCAATTGAAGGGACAATCCTAAATAGACATAAGCTTATTGAAGCGTTTACTAATACGGGTAAATTTTGTATTCCAGATGGTAGAAGTTTGCCATCAAATTGCTATGCAGCTAGAGTTTTAGGAATATCATCTGCACCAAGTCTTGCGGGTAGGTTTTTAAGACACTATGATGCTTCAAATTCTAGAAGTTTAGGAGCAACACAGAGTGATTCATTAAGGAGTCATGATCACCGCATAAATCGTGACAAAATTGACTATAGATCCTATGACCATTTATTTAAAGAGGCTTATCAAGCACACCGTGAAGATAGTTGGTATTGGAGTGATGGTAATTATTCTTTTGTATATAACGTAACACTTGGTGATTATATTTCAAAGTACAAATTTCCAGATCGTACAAATTATGCAGGGGGTAGTGAGACTAGACCTAAAAATTTATCTTATTTGTCGTTTTTTAGGTATGATCTCTAAATTCAAGTAGTGTAGGAGGTTGTTTTGAGTAGTGAATTTGATTATAAAAAATTACTGAAAAAGGCTGTAGAGGCAAATTTCTCATCTCTTGGTGATGCTACTGATGCTCGTGAAGTATTACTAAAGGCATTTGTTGCTAAGATGTATGAATTTTCAAATAGTAATGTTTTAGCAACAAGTCTTCATGCATTTAGAATGTTTTTTGCTATTCTAGGAATTTCTGAAGCTGAGGATTTGGTTTTAGATATCATCAATAAAGAGAAATTGCCATTAAGTAGTAAAGAGAATTCTGTTTTTAGTAGTTGTGCTTACACTGATGAGGAGATTAAGTGTCTTATGAAGAGTAGTATGGGAGAGTAAAATTGAGGTTAAAGCGACTGCCGATTTATTTTGATGCATACAAAAGAAAACCTGGTGCTGAGATTTTTGTGTATTACTCAAGTCGTGGGACTGGTAAGACTTATGATATTGCAACAGTAAATCTTGAGAGAAAGTTTACACCTGATGGTGGTGATACTTTGGCAGTGCGTAAGAAGAAAAACAAAACAATTCAGTCAATTCATAAAGAAATTTTAGAGTTGCTTCATAGGTATAACTTAAGACGTGAATTTAATGTAAGTAAAGCTAAGATAGAGACAAAAAATTTAATATATGGACGCAAGCGTGCGTTTGTATTTGAAGGTGGGCATGATACAACTGACCTTAAATCGTATGCGCACTTTAAAGACCTATGGCTTGAGGAGGCTAATCAGTTTACTGAATCTGATATTGAGAGACTCATTCCTACAATGAGAGAGCGTGGGGGGAGAATTTACATGTCAAGTAACCCAGTACCTCTTTCGCATTGGCTTTACAAACGTTATATTGCAAATGAAGATAATCCATCAGTATGTGTAATTAAGAGTACGTATAGAGACAATCCTTTCTTAAATGGAGGTGATATTGACTCGTGGCTTGAGAAACAAAGGCTTGCGTATCATGGAAATGATCTTGGATTTAGAATTGAGGTCTTAGGAGAAGAATTTGATTTTGGAACAGCAAGATTTATAAAAGATTTTGAAGTTTGTGATGAGAGTATCTTTGATCGAGCACAGGGTAATTTTTATACAGGAGTTCACATTAAGGGAAATAGGGTTTGCTTTATAGAGATTTTTGTTGGAAGAATAGCTTACTTTCCAATAACAGTTGTAACTAATGCTAGTAGTAAAGTTTTACTCTCAAGGGAAGATTATGAGCGTGAATGTTCGCGTTTTAGAGGGACATTTGTTCTCCCACATAGTAGAGAAGAATTAAAATTTGTTTTCTCTCGTTTTGGTAGAGGGTCTCTAGTAGCACGTAATCGTAATCTTTATGTGCTCTCAGATTATTTAATTCCTAATAATCTGAGTGTAGTAAGAAGGGACGAGACTGAAGATGTGATATTGGAATTTAGTGAGACTGAATATTATTATGATGAATCTTTAGGTAGTGAGAGTGGTACTGCTACAAATCTTGTTATGCAGAAAAATTTGCAATATATTCCAGCATTTCTAAATGCTGTGTCAATTTTTGCGTGACTTTAGCATGGGTGTTGTGTTTTAGGTGAGGTGAATTTGTTTAAATTTAAATTTTTTAGAAGAAGAAATAATCTCAGTTCAAGAGGACCTTTAATGCCAGCAAGCGATACGTCAACAGGTGACCCCTTAAGGCTTGCACATCAAGTAGCCGAGATATATGCAGGATTTGCAGCATCTAGGGACATTGAGCATAAGAGAGGAGATGGTCTTTCCAAGCTTTTTGATAATAATTTTAGGGGTGTTATCAAGAAGATGGTTTACACAGCAATTCTCTCTGGAGAGAGTGCTTTTTATATAGTAGTTCCAGATTCAGAAGATCCGAGTGTGCCACTGCGTCAAGGATTTCCTTGTCTTTGTTTTAATTTTGGAGAAGTGTGCTCTAGAGATGATTCTTCTTTTGAAAATATTCATCCAACCCGTGTTGTTAAAATGAAGTCGTCGTTCTTAAATTTTCAAGCTTTAGAGAAGAGCAGTAGGATTATGGACACTTTACTTCATGAAACTGTAGGTTTTTTGAAAGTTAATAATTTCACTTTTTTAAAATCAGCAACTCTCCCATCAGTAAAAGATATGACCGCTTATGACCTTGCAGAACTTAAGAAAAATATAGAAGGGGTGCTAGATAGTAATCATAAGATGATGATACTTGGTAGGGAAGATGATATTGCAAATATTACGCGTTCTGTAAGTCCTATAAGGGATGCTTTTGATATTATTGTGTCTGATATAACCCTGCATTCAGGGATTCCAAGAGAGGTCCTCTATCCCATCTCGCCATCTGGTGAGGGTAGTGTTGGGAATTATGACATATTTTACCTTAATATTGAGCAAATATGTAGGCTTATGGTAGCACCGTTTATAAACACTGTGCTTGAAAAATTTGGACTTAAGTCCAATTGGCAATTTAAGGCGGTTAAACCTATAAGTCAAAAGGAGCAAGCAGAAGTTGATGAGAAGCATGCACGTACTCTTGCCTTATATACAGAGCTTTTAGGGAAAGCTAGCGAAATGGGTGATTTGGATCTGAGGTTAAAAATTCAATCTGAACTTGAGGAGTTCCTTAAAGTTTAGGAAGGATAATTGAATGGCTATATCTACATATAGATGTGTGAATTTTTTTAATTTTAAAGGAGGTTTATATGAAGGGTGAACAATTAGTTGATGAAGTATCCTCGTCAAATGGCACGTCTTCTGATGTTAACAATAATAAAGATTTGGTGACAATTTCTGTTGAAGAATATGAGAAATTAATATCAGATTCTAAAAGATTACCAGATATGATCTCAAGGGAGGATTTTGAGAGAAGATTAGCTGAAGCTGAGAGTAATTTTACTAAAGCTCGCAAACAAGCTGAAAAGCAGGCTGAAGTTGATGCATTTAAAGATTCTAAACTTTTAGCACACTTAGAGAAAGCTTGCGAGCAGTATGAAATTACTCCTCCATTTGCTAGTGCAAGTAGTATTAAGGATGCGAAATTGGCATTCTTAGATGCTATGAAGAAGAAATATAGCATCAAATTTAGGGTAGATGAATCTGGTGATCTTGATTCACAGATTGAGAATATAAGTTTACTTGTACAAGAACTTACAGCTTACAAACAAATGGTAAATTCTCGCAATAGATATGTTGGAAAGATCATAAATAATACTAAAGCACAAAGACATAAGGAGAGACTTATTCCTAGGGAGGTTTTAAATGTCTGATTTTGATTTTACTAAAGTAGAGAAAAATTTTACTCCAGGACTTGAGCATAAATCTGGACTGCATCAAACTGAGACTGGGATAGTTGATGTTGGCTCAGATCCTGTATGTCCTGGAGATTTAGTAGTATCGAGTAAATCATCTTCTATGGGAGATATTTTAGTAAAAAAAGCAACAACTAGTACAGTTAGCACTTCTTCAAACAACATTCATGTTATTCGTGGATTTGCTATGAGAAAGACAAATATAGCATCTCATGAGGTGGAGAATTATTTACCAGGTGAATTAATTCCAATTAGACGAAGTGGTGAAGTGGCCGTAACCCTTGATACATCTTTCTCAGATCCTAAAATTGGTCAGTACGTATTCTTTAAATCAGGAAAACTCTCTAAAGACGGAAAGGGAGGAATTCAGGTTGGGAGAATTAAGGATGTAAGTACCGGTTCTAGTGTTAGTGGTACAGGGAAGGTAGTGCTATTAGATATTCAGATTGGTCATGAATATGATTCTAGTGGTAATAGGAAATTTTCTTCATAAGTTTAGGAGGATTTTAGAGTATGAGTAGAAGTATTTTTATAGAGTCAAGTGGTACGTATCGTGGAGATGTTATTCAACTTGCTAAAGAGGGCCTTGAAGAGCTAATGCCTTATAAGATTATAAGCAGGAGTGAGCTTAGACAAGGATATTATGTAGCTCGTAAGGCAGTATTAGAGCATAATGTTACTGCAAGTTTTGGAGATTATAGTAATGAGATTGGAAGGAGTGGTATTTTCTTTCAAGAGATGGCATACAAAATGCATGTATTTGATACGGTGCAGAGAATTTCGCTTAAGGATTTGATGTATGGTTCTGTAAGTGAAGAGGAAGTTAAGGCTAATTTGGAACTTGGTCTTATGAAAGATGCTTATCACTCAATTATTTTTGGAAAACCTGATATTAAGATGGAAGGTATTGCAACCCTTGATGGGAGAAGTAAAATATCGGGTACATCTTCTTCATCATTAAATTCTGGAAGTGCGCTGCATAAAAAGGTTGTGGAGGCTAAACGTAAATCTGAGGAGTATAAGGAGAAACTTGATGGGTTTTATCATCTACTCTTACCACATAAATTTTCACACCTGTTGTTAGATCTCTACAGTGAACCGCAATACATAACAGTAAAGGATGCGCTTTTAAAAGATCATAATATAATAACTTCAGTCTTTAAAGGACTTACTCATCCAATTCTTTATGAGCCAAATCCAGAAGTGATGTTTGTGCCAATGATTCCGGAAATATTCTTTAGAAGATTTGCAGGTGCTGATGGTGATTATATTCATGCGTCAATGGAGTCAGCAGGTGTTATTCATTTTCATCCACAAGAAGTTGTTGAGATTACTATTTCAAGTTGAGAGTAATTTAGGCTAGAGCTAGTATTTTGCAAGAGATTTACTAATATGAGTGAGAGTAGTGATGTTAATTATAAAGATATTCTGGTTATGTGGATAAGTACAACTTCAATAGAGTCTTTGAGTATGTGTATTAGAGAGGATGGTAGTGTAGATATACCACCTTCTCTAAAACCACAGCTTTTGGAGTGTTTAAGGTATTCAAAATCAATTTTGGATCTCTATCATATAGAGAGAGACGCTTACAGGAATTGGTTACTTATATCGCTTGATGTTGTGTATTTGGAAGTATTTCATTCTAGGTGTTTTAAGACTTTGCAACAAAAAGATTGCAAGTTTAGACACTTGCTTGATCAGCTTGATTCTCTTTTTCCTAGAGTTGACCATCAGACTTTTTTAAGTATTGGCTAGTATCTTGCAATGGAGGTTAATTTGATTAATATAAGAAAATCGATTTTTAAAAGAGTTAAAAGCTTAATTGGGCTTAAGATTTTAAAAAATTTAAATGTTCTAAAATCTCAAATTCCAGGTCGTCTTGGTGATATAGCTAGTATTGAATCTGTAGAGTCAAATAAAGGTTTTGATATTGGTATTAAAGTAAACTCTTCTCTATCAGGGAAGTTAGACTTAGGAGAAGTGTACACTACAAATTTTCCAAAACCTAGTTTGTCAAGAATTAGAGTATGGGCTTCTTATAAAGGACTCTGTGATGTTGCAGTTCCTATATGGCTTAAGATAAAAAGTAAGGGTGTTAGCAAGCAGTATACAAACTGGACTAAAGACCTTCAGGGTAAGGCAAAGGAGTTGCTTAAATGAAGTTTTTGAAGCAATTTTTAAGCTCATTTAAGAAGGATTTGAAGAATTATCTATTTTACAATAAGTTTGCAACAACACAAATTTACTACAAATCTGAAATTTACACTTGTACAACGCTTAAGCTTCCAGCAATAGTTTTTGCATTAAAAAGTATAGGAGAAGTTGTGCTTAGTTGTAAAGATTATTCTTTTGGGATAGGTCTTGATTTTTTAGTTTATACACAAAATAGAGACCATCCAACCCTTGGTCTTGAGATTGCGACTTTGATAGTTAATTTTTTAGTGTCTAAATATTATCTTAAGTCATTTACTATTGATGATTCGCAAGTTATAGATGATGACTTGCAAGATAGTGATATGGTAACTGTAGTAAAAGTCAATCTTGGTATCAGGATTAATGGGAGTGATTTAGGTTTATTGTGTGTAGGAGGGGAGAGATAAATGGCCGAACAAAAATTAAAAATGCCTTGTGGTGTTGTTTTAGTGTCAGTCAACACCCTTAAGTTCAAATGGTGCTTTAAAGGTAATGTAATTAAGAATAATACTGCTCCTAGTGATGGGGAGCCTAAGGGTCTGGTTGTAAAAGATGTTCCCTTGTCAACTACCAAACCTAATAAGTGGAAATCAATCAAAGAATGTATTTTTAGAGTTAAAACTGTAAGTGCAAATTCTAAGCTTGGTACTTTGGATTTAAGGGAAGGCAATTTTTTATACTATCACGACTCAATGTACGATAATTTAAAGGATTTATTTGATGATAATGATGAGATTGAAGTATTACTTTTTAGAACGTATTGTATTGGTAATGCATATTCAATAAGTTCAACTAAAGCTACTGAAACATTAAAGACAGTATGTGGTTCAATATCAGCTATTGGTAAGATACCAGAACAAACAGTTGAGTTTTCAGGGTACTCTATTAAGGAGACTTCTGAGAATAGAGAAGAATTGCTTGAGACTTATATAGAGCATTCACATTTTGTAAATCGGAATGTTGTCAAAAAGAATGGCAATGGATATGAGATTGGAAGACGGATAGTTCCTCGTAATTATGAGTTTTTTGTAGTTTTTGTAAATCAAGGTCAAAGTGAAGACCAGAGGACCAAATTTATGATTGGACAAGGGCAAATAGCAACATTCACACCAGGGCAGGATTTATCAAATCAAAAAATTGACCAAAAATATCAAGTAACACTTTCAAAACCGTTAGTTTCAATGTCTTATGATTATATTGCAGACGCTAAATTTTTTGAAATCTAGAGGAGAGATAAATGGCCGAACAAAAATTAAAAATGCCTTGTGGTGTTGTTTTAGTATCAGTTAATATTCCTAAATTTAAGTGGTGTTTCAGTGGGTCAGATATCAAAGATAGCGCTTCTGTTGATGGACTCTCACCAAAAGATTTAATTGTAAAAGACGTCTCCTTGTCAACTACCAAACCTAGTAAGTGGAAATCAATCAAAGAATGTATTTTTAGAGTTAAAACTGTAAGTGCAAATTCTAAGCTTGGTACTTTGGATTTAAGGGAAGGTAATTTTTTATACTATCACGACTCGATGTGTGAAGATTTGAAAAAATGTTTAGATAATAATGATGAGATTGAAGTATTACTTTTTAGAACGTATTGCATTGGTAATGCATATTCAATAAGTTCAACTAAAGCTACTGAGACATTAAAGACAGTATGTGGTTCAATATCAGCTATTGGTAAGATACCAGAACAAACAGTTGAGTTTTCAGGGTACTCTATTAAGGAGACTTCTGAGAATAGAGAAGAATTGCTTGAGACTTATATAGAGCATTCACATTTTGTAAATCGGAATATTGTTAAAAAGAATGATAATGGTAATAAGTATGAGATTGGAAGACGGATAGTTCCTCGTAATTATGAGTTTTTTGTAGTTTTTGTAAATCAAGGTCAAAGTGAAGACCAGAGGACCAAATTTATGATTGGGCAAGGACAAATAGCAACATTCACACCAGGACAGGATTTATCAAATCAAAAAATTGACCAAAAATATCAAGTAACACTTTCAAAACCGTTAGTTTCAATGTCTTATGATTATATTAAAGACGCTAAATTTTTTGAAATTTAATTAGAGGAGGTTATAGTTTTATGGTAATTAATGTTAATTTGTCTGGGTGTATTGAGTTGCCTTATATTCCAGATTATATTAGAAGAAAAGGAAATGTGGAGCATGCTAATTGCAAGGATAGTGAGGAAGCATTTGTAATACTTGAGGGTGTAAATTATGGATTTATTGAAAAAATTAAAGGTTTTCAAATTGAATTGCTTCAAAAATTAACTAAAAATTCTACCAAAGAAGTTGATACTAGAGTAGCTTTGGACGTGACAAATCGTCAAATGGAATTTGTAAAGAAAATTTGGAGAGAGAATGTTGTGGGCTTTAGAGGTCTATTTGATCAGAGTGGTAATCTTGTAACTAAAGAAATAGTTGAGAGGGATGCTGTACTTTTACAAGATATGTTATCAAATTTAGCAATTGAGATTAACAATGTGTCTGATACCTTAAAAGTGGAGGGTGCCTCAAAAAAGTCGAGCTTGCCTTGTACTATATTGCCAAACGAGACTATTACAACTTAGCATTGAAGTTTGCAGATCGAATAAAAGATGAATTTTTCCAAGAAATGAAAAATGAAATGAATTGGATTACTCAAAATGAGCAGCCCTTAATGTACCTTATAAATCAAGCACTGCTTTCAAGAAGTATTGGCAGCCTTCCACAGGAGGGGGGACTTTATAATCAAAATTATTGGTTTGTACTAGTTTTAAATGAACTTAATCTTTACATTAAAAAACTTGAGAGTGAGAGCATAGGTAAATGACACTTGATGAGATTATAATTCCTCTCTCAATTGCTACTAGTAATAATGATAAATTAGACACTATATCTAGTGCACTTGAGAGAATAGCAAAACAAGAATTTAAAAACCTAAATGATTTGAAATCAAAATTGGAGAGTGCTGCTAAGACTGGAGCTGATGTTGGGACAGTTTATGATGCTTTAATTTCGCAAGCTGATAAAATGGGTAAAAATTTTAAAAAGCTTGCTGACTCGATTAAAGGTGTTGGTGATAAAACTAAAAACATCAAGACTTTAAGGAGCACGTTGAAAGGCCTTGGTAAAAGTTTAATTAATGTAAAAGGGTTGGCTCAAGGGGTTGGGGAGGCTCTAGATAGACTTATAAGTAGTGTTTTACCAATAACATTAATTATAAAATCGGTTGAAAAGATAGGTTCAGCTATTTCAGGTATATTTACAGGGTCTCTAGACTCTGTAGCTTCATTTAATGAAGAGGTTGGTGTCTTTTCTAATATGTTAGGTAATGCTGAAGTGGGGAGGGCCTTAGCTTATGATATGAGGTCGTTTGGTGAAGAGACGTTGTTTACTTGTGAGGCTATAAATAATGCAGCTAAAACCATGCTTTCTTATGGAGCAACTGCTTCTGAAGTTAGTGAGCGAATGCGTATGTTTGGAGAAGCAGCAGGTGGTAGTAGCGAAGGACTTGAAAAGTTAGTTGAAGTTTACTCTAAAGTAGAGGCTAGTAATAGGATTGCATTAGAGGATCTTGAGTCTCTTTGTAATGCTGGAGTTGATATTACTGGTATTTTGGCAGAAGAGGCAGGAGTAGCAGGCGATTCTTTATTTAAAATGGCAAGTGAGGGTAGACTTGGATTTGAAGAATTAAGTGGTGCCTTAAGAAAGGCTACAAGTGAGGGTGGTAAATTTTACAAAAATACTGCTCGTGAAGCAAAAACTTTAGCAGATGCCCAGCTTCAAACATCTAAAATGAGTGAGAAACTTTACCTTGATCTTGGTCAAGCGCTTGAACTCCTTATGATAGGTTTTGAAAAAATGAAGCAATGGTTAATTGTAGGTTTTTTAGAGCCTCTTACAAAAATAATCTCGTCTACAATTTTTTTATTCAATAAATTGGGAGATCTTGTAAATTATTTTATTGAAACATGGATTGCTGGATTTAAATTGTGGTTGAATGCCATGATGATGGTTTTTGATAAGATAAAACAGATTGTATCTTATGTTGGTAATAAAGTTGTCGAGGGATTTAAATTGTGGTTTAACATTCTTATGATGGGTTTTGAGAAGATAAAACAAGGGTTTTTACTGCTTGTAAGGCCTCTAAATAATATTAGCTCATCAGTAAAGGATCTCTTTGGTAAGCTTAAAGAGATTGTATTCTATGTTGGTGGTAAATTTGTTGAAGGATTTAAAGTTGCATTTGATCCAATTATCAAGCTTTTTGAAAGAGTTTCAAATTTGGCAAGTGATATTTGGGATAAGATGTTAAAAATTTTAGGTCTAAGCAAAGATGATCCTTTGAGAACTCCTTTTGAGGATAAAAAGTCTGGAGAGGAGAGACTTAAGAACCAAGATAAAATTGATAAAGATAATTTCAATAAACAAATGATTGCCGATTATTCGGATTTGCAAAAACAGATTTTCAAAATGCAAAGGGAATTAGCACTAAAACCTTTAGAGGAGCAAGAAAAGGCTACCCGTCGTTTAGAGTCTATAATTAATGCTAAAAATAAGGCATTTATTGCTAAGTATGGAGCAAGTTTTGACTTGCTAACTGATGAGAATCAAAAAACACTTGCCAATGTTGAGAGGGATGTTAATAATTTTGCTAAGGCTAATTTTGATTTTGTAAATGAACATAAGGATTTGCAAAATGAAATAGCAAGACTTAATAGAGAGATTTTGATGCTTCCATATGAAGCTCAAGAGAAAGCAATGAGAGACCTTGCTAGTACTATTAATGACAAGCAAAAAGCATTTGTTGATAAATATTTAAAGAATTTTAAGTCTCTAAGTGAATCAAATAAAAATTTGCTAACGACGCTTCAGAGAGGAGTTAATGAATTTGGTAAGACTGCTACTGACAGGTCATTTGTAGAATCACATAAAGCTTTGCAACAGAAGGTGACTTTAATGCAGTTTGAATTAATGATGCGTCCTTTAGCTGAGAGAGAAAAGGCTAGTGCTGAGATGCAAACTGAGATTAATAAACTTTACCATGATTTTGCAGAGTCACATAAGGGAGAGTTTGAGAGACTTAATGAGTCAAACAGGAATACTTTGCTTCAAATTGTAAGTCAAACAGAAGCAGCAGCTGAGAGTTTAGGTAGTAATTTTAGTTTACTTTTTGATAGTGTTATAGGAGTTGTAAATAAAATTGTTACTGAAGATTTAGGAAAAGGAGTTGTAGCAGGTAATGGTGCAGATACCCTTACTCAGTCATTATTTGATGTATCAAAAGACATGCTAGCAAGTATGGGGCCTTGGGGATCAATGGCTTCAGCTGCTTTAAGTTTTACTGTAGGTATTTTTAAAGGGTTGGAAGAACAGAGAATTAAAGAGATTGAAGAGCGTCGTGACAAGGATTTAGAGGAGCTAGCTAAACAGAGTGAGGTTGGACTTGCTCGTATTGAGGAAGGGTTTGATCGTGAGATTGCAATGCGAAAAGATAAGTTAGGAGAGCTTGATGACCAATATAGTAAAGAGATTGAGTTCTTAAGGCAAGCACAAAGTAAGGGACAAATATCTGGTGAAGAGTTTCAAAAACGGATTGCACAAGTAGAGAGTGAGTATCAAACTAAAAGACAACAAGAGAGTGTAGCAGTAACTGGTGCTGAAGAATCTAAAAAAATTGAAATGGAGCGTCACCGTAAACTTGAGAATTTAGAAGGGGAGCGAATTAAAGCTCAGGCAGAAATTGATAAGATAAATTCGTATAATTTTTATTGGAATCGAGATAGAGATTTAAAGCGTGCTGAAGGATTATTAGATGAAATTTTAAATAGAATAGCTAAGGTAAGATCCGCAAGCTCTGTGCAAGAGATCAAGTTTGCACGCAAGGGAGCTCATTTTATGACAACAAAGCCCACATATATTCCTGGTGCAGGACTTATGACTAGTGAAATGGGACAAAGCGAGCTTATAAGAGTAACACCCGCCCCAATTGATGAAAATTTGCGTAATCTTGAAGCAAGAATTATTGCAGAAGAAATAAATAAAATACAAAAAAGCGAGGGCAATGGGAAGGGACAAGTAATTATTAATAATTACAATTTCAATGGTGATGTTTTAGATGCTGATAAGCTTGTTCGTATGCTTAAAGCACGTGAGCATTCAATGAGTTTTAGGATGGCAGAATAACTTGATACAAATATTTTAAGATAATTGTAAAAATCACTTGACTTTTTCTGAAATTATGTATACAATATTATTTGTTGTTCACAGCAAGATAATTTATTATCCTTTCTGTGTTACACTATGAATAAAGTCAATAACTTTTGTTATTGACTTTATTCTTTTATAAAGAATTCCTTCTTCTTAATTGAATATATTTATATGTTATAATTAATTAAACTATAAAGAATTAATAGAGGTTTTATATGAGTGTTGAAGTAAAAGAACGAGTAAATGATGAAGATATAGCTAAGAGCGCAGTTAGACCGGAGAGAGTTAAGAAGGGTTATCATAGTGTGACATTTGATGGTCATATTATTAGTTATTATGTTCTTGAAGAAAAGTTTGATATTTTTCAAGATAGGATGTTGGATAATTTTCATTATTTAGATGACAAGATCAATATATTTAGGAATGAGTTAAATGAAAAGATAGATAGTGTAGAGACTAGACTAAATGAAAAGATAGATAATGTAGAGACTAGACTAAATGAAAAGATAGATAGTGTAGAGACTAGACTAAATGAAAAGATAGATAGTGTAGAGACTAGACTAAATGAAAAGATAGATAATGTAGAGACTAGACTAAATGAAAAGATAGATAGTGTAGAGACCAGACTAAATGAAAAGATAGATAGTGTAGAGACCAGACTAAATGAAAAGATAGATAAACTTGATACTAGGATAGATAAACTTGATGAAAAGATAGAGGTTGTTAAAACTGATTTAGTACAAATTAATTCTCGATTGACTTTGATTGAGAGCAAGTTAGGATTTAAGGGTCAGTTAGTTTCATCTTTAACAGTTGTTGCTGCACTTGCTGCGTCATATTTTGTAGCACAGTTATTTGTGTCTTTAGGAAAATATTTAGGAATTTCTTAGTAGAGACAGTAATTTGTATTTCATTACAGTTTGAGTATTTCATTACAGTTTGAGTATTTCATTACAGTTTGAGTATTTCATTACAGTTTGAGTATTTCATTACAGTTTGAGTATTTCATTACAGTTTGAGTATTTCATTACAGTTTGAGTATTTCATTACAGTTTGAGTATTTCATTACAGTTTGGTAATATAGTTAGGGTAGAGGGGCTTTTATGATAGGTAAAAACAATAAAAAAGATATTAATGTTGAGTTTAGTATTCGAGATTCCCTGAGATTTAATGTTGAATTTTTTATTCGTAACATTTGGTTGATAATGTTTGCTCTGTTCTTATTTTTATTCAATGTGTTACATTCTCATAGAGGGATTTCAAGTTATAATGTTAGTAGTAATTCTAGCTTATATTTTACACTACCATTTACAATAGTCATTATAATGGTACCATCTTCAATATTGTTGTATTTTCTGTATTTACTAAGGAAGCGTGTGGTTGAAGGTATGTTTAACTCTTCAGTATTTGCATGCTTAGAGAGAGTAGCAATATTTGTATTATTAGTAATAGGACTTGTAACACAGTCTGTAAGTTCATGGATGAGTTTTGAGAGTTTCTTTAGCTTGATGTTTGAAGATACTATTAGGGATACTGTTGTAAGTATTAAAAAAAGTCAAAGAGAAAAAGAAGAAGGTCTTCGTAAGCTACTCTTTAATAAAGAGCGAATAATTGAAGGTGAAATAGCTAGTATTGATGTTAAGATAAAGAATAATAATGATCGTATAGAATTTGCCAAGAATAAACATTTGAGCTTAGACTATACATATAAAACTATGAAGCAAGATTACATGATAGAAATTGAGAATGCAAGCAAAGAGAATAAGATTTTGTTTAATCAAAGGGATGAGCATTTACAATCTTTAAGGGATTTGCGTTTTAAACTTGGTAATTTGATTGAAACAACAGCTATAAATAATAATCGCATTAAAGCGGCTAATGTTTTAAATGGGACATCTGTTGTTATTGCTCGTGATGATTATCTTAATATAATTTTTGTTTATTCATTACTATTATTGTCTGTATGTCTAGATATATTTTTAGCAATGGTATTTTGTATAATACAGAATGCTTATCATAAGTTTTATGAACAAAAGTTATTACACTCTGTTCCATTATCTACAAGAAGTAAGGTTAAAAAGGTACAAGGTGGTCGTATTCCTAGTTCGCAAAAGAATAAAAAACCGTCTAAAAGTGTTGATGAATCACTTGAATTTATTGCATCTAATTTAGAATATGATAATCGTACCATAAAGTCTTTGAGGGACATTAAGAGAGATACGAATTTATCGTATTATAGAATAAGGAATTATCTATCGGATTTAATGAATAGAGGTTTGGTTATAAGAGAGAAACAAAGATTGGTACTTAATGTTGATGATATGCTGAATAATAATAGTTAAAAGTTCTAATAAATTTAATATAGAAGTTATATAATATAGAAGTTATATAATATAGAAGTTATAATAAATATAGAAGTTATATAATATAGAAGTTATATAATATAGAAGTTATATAATATAGAAGTTATAATAAATATAGAAGTTATAATAAATATAAAAAAGGAGAATTTTAATGGTAAGAGTAAGTATAATGTTTTTTGTTGTGTTTGTGATAGGTTGTGGTCATAATTCAAAAATAAGAGAAGAAGGAAGTTTAGCTCAAAAATTATTTGGAGCTAGGTCAAATAAAATGGTCCATCCTCCTAGTGGTGTCGTTACTCCTCCTGATGTTCCTCCTCCTCCTGATGTTCCTCCTCCTCCTGATGTTCCTCCTCCTCCTGATGTTCCTCCTCCTCCTGATGTTCCTCCTCCTCCTGATGTTCCTCCTCCTCCTGATGTTCCTCCTCCTCCTGATGTTCCTCCTCCTCCTGATGTTCCTCCTCCTCCTGATGTTCCTCCTCCTTCAGGTGAACAAAATGATATAATTGTTAAGCCGATAGATTTCGATTTATTTTTAGGGGATCTAGAAAAACAAGAAGCAACAACGAAAGAGGAAGCTTTAAAACAATTTTATAGAGCAAAAGAAGATCTTTATACATTTAAACATGATATTAAATGTGATGAACCTGTTAATGGAGGAGGAAAAGGTTTTCCGTTTTTGGTCTATAGTGAGATATTTGACGTAAGAGAATGGTACTATAATTTCAGTGAAGAAGTTATTTATGCATCTATGCATCATCATCCTGATCTTATTTATGCTTTAGCATTTGCAATATATACAATGTATCCCTCTCGTAGTGTTTTTGAGTCCACTTATCGTAGTATGGATGCATCAGAGAGATTGAGGCTATCTAATCGATATCGGACTGCTATTAGAAATTTATTGGATATGTTATGCCATATGTCATATGCTACTTTCGATTCCTTATCTAGAAGTTTTGGCAACCTGATAAATCGACGTACTTTTGACGAGTATTCTACTATGGAAGAACTTGTAAATCTTAGTCAGAAAATAAGGGACTATGATAGTATGTTAAGTGTTACAGCACACAAGATGATTTTTTTTCTGACAATTAATCATTTGAAGAGGGAAGATATGACAGCAGAATATTTTTACAATACATTTGATGCATTGGTCAATAGTAACAATGCTAATGATGCGGTTAGAAAGGTTGAAATAAGAGGAACAGAGATTCGTGTTTTGGTTCAAGAGATACTAAATAGAGGAAAAAAGAGCGAGAAGAGAAAATAAAATATGAAAAATAAATAGAAAGAAACTCAAAGTATCCTTGATTTATGGGGTAAGAGAATTATTGATTTTATATGTTATAATATGGATATTATGAAAATGTTGAGCATTTTTTTGGGAAGGTAAGGTGGTGTTTATGAAACAAGTATTAATTTTAATGTTATTTTTTGTTTGTATTGTTGTTAGTTTTGCCCAAAATTATGATGAGATGGCTTCTGATACTGTGGCTACTGAAGGTAATATGGATAACAAGTTGTTACTTTATGAACTTCATAAACAAAGTACTTTAGTGCCTTTTTTATTGAATTTTTTTGTGGGTTTTGGTACAGGTTCATTCATGCAAGGAAATTTTACTGGTGGATTACTGATTTTAGGATTTGATATGTTGGGTGTAGGTTTGATTAGTGGTGGTATATATTCTCTTTCTCAATATAAAGGTATTGAAACACCAACGTTTGCATTATCTTTGGTGTCTTTAGGTGGAATGACTTTATTTATAACACGAATTGTTGAAATGATAAGTCCATTTACATATGCGTCTAGTTATAATAGGAAACTTCGAGAAAAATTGGGTATATCTTTGGGAGGATTTAAGCCCCAATTTGAAGTAAATTTTAACGAAAATGCTGGTTTGGGGTTTGAACTTGCTTTTACTAAGAAGTATTGATTATAGAATCTAAAATAGAATTTGAGTATAGTTTAAATATGTTTACTTACGGTTACCTTATTACAAGGTAACCGTATTGAATATGTAATTCTTAAATTTTTGTTGAAATTATGCTTTATTTTATAAAGTTGCAATATAATGACATATTATGATCCTTATACATCAATTAAATGAAATGTATATTATGGGACTCAAGGTAAGTTTATTATCAATAGTGTTTTTAGTTTTATTTATTACAAGTTGTAATCATGGTGAAAGTTTAAGAAATATTATCAGTAAGATTAGTAATGATGGTATTGTTGAGGATAATATTGGTAGCGTTCCCTTCAATAGAGATGGTAATAAGGTTTTGGAGCAAGATTTTGAACTTGATGAAATTAAGGAAGAAAATGTTAATGTAGGTCAAGAGGATATAATTTTTGAAGTTCAAAATGAGAAAAAAGATGAAATTGGTTTTAATATACCTTCTTTGGAAAATTTTGATAATGAATTTAAAAATTCGGAATGGTGGGGTGGACATAATGAAGAGACTTTGGCAAATCTTTATAAAATGTCCTTTGCGGCTAGAGATATGGTTAGTAAATTTTATGATATTTGGACTAAATCTATTGAAGAGTATAATAGAGCTGATAAGGCGTTGGATCAAGCTATTTCTGAACTTGCTCAAATTAAGAATTCTGTATCCGTTGAAGATAATAAGGATAATAGAATTTTTGATGCTGAAAAAAAATGGATGTTGCTATTGACGCTTGGAAAAAAGCAGGAGAAGTTAAACAAAAAGCTGAGGAAGACTGTAGGGCTGCTGATGATTATGCCAGAAAGATTGAGGCAACCATTGAGGTTTTGCTTAGATCTTTAAAAAATATATAGGGAGAAGAATTGGAGGAAAAAGGATTAAAAGAAGAGATACAAGAATTATGGAATAGGTTAGAAAGTTTATTTCGATTTTATTTGTTTGGTTAGGTTTGTATAATGAATGATTTGATATCTAATTTTTCTTATTTCTTATACTAATAAAAACTAAATA
>NZ_CP075393.1 GCF_023035875.1 Borrelia puertoricensis | reverse complement strand
TATAATTTGTTAATAGTATAGAATTTATCCATTTATACAAATCATAAGTTTCCACATATAACTCATAAGTTTACTACCAAAAATTAATAGTTTATATAAAAACTCATAAGTTTATTCTACCTTTTTATATAAAATTAATAGTTTGCATAAAAAACTCAATAGTTGCCTTAAAAAAATATATAGTTACCTCCCTCTTTTCTATATTAATAGTATTATACTTATATATACATATGTTCTCTCTAAAAAATTTATTTACTAATAATATACCTTATATCCCTATTTATAAAATTAACCCTGATGAATTTATTTTAATTAGTACTCATCTTATTCTCTCCTCTAGTACTATTCATAATTTACTTGGCATTATCATGGCTTCCGGTATACCTTTAACACATTTAAAAGATCCTGGTATTAAAATATTTTATACTTTTAATAACAATATTATTACTTATACATTAAGTAATGGTCTACAGCTTCAACAATATTCTCTACTCAAGCCCAATGTTATTGCTACTTCCATTAAAAATTTAAATAAAAATATTTTATCCTCTATTCATGCATATAAAATTAACTACATTGCTAAAAATATATTCAACTTCTCTATCACTACTAAACACATAATTTCTATCTACTCTTTGATTGCTAAGTCTAAATTTACCTTCAATAATATCTCTTACAATAATACTCATCTCAATATCTTATTAGATAAGAAACCTTGTATTCTAGATTTATACGAAAAAATAAACTATATTAAGTCTTTTCACAGACTAAAACTTAATAAAAATAACCTAGATCTATTTAAAAACCATCCTAATAAAACTCTCTCTACTATCGCTTCACTAGTTGAATCTTTCTTCCTTGATCAAACATTAAACAAAAACTTACATACTCTCAAATCTTATATTAATTTACACCTCAAACAACTTGGCATACCTTATAAATCTACTAATAGATTTCAAAAACAACTATTTTCTCATATATTCTTGCAATAAAACAATGTATATTTTTGTGATAACTCATAAAAAGAATAAATAGATGAAAACTATTTTGTTCATCTTAGCAGCAATTATGTACAATGCGCTAATAAAATATGATTTGTACTATTGTAGTGAAGTACTAAAAATTTTTTTTCGCTACCCTAGCTTAATATCAATTAGTAGAAGCCTCTCTTTTTCCTATTGTTTTAATTCTTTTTTTACTCTATACTTACCTATAAGGAGACTTCTATGAGAGCTCAACCTGTTATTACTCAACAAATGGTCATCGCTGAACTTACTAAGGCTGGTATAAATAGAGATATTGCTATTGACCTGTCTTATAGGTATTATAAAAATGAGCTTACGCACAAGGATATTGAGTATTTAGAGACTACTTTTAACCTTAAGCTTGAAAAAGTTGAAGCTCTTTTACAAGCTGAAATTAAATCTCTCAAGACCGAACTCGATAACAAAATTGATTCTGTTGAGAATAATCTTAACACCAAGATTGAAAAGGTTGAATCAACCTTACAAGCCGAGATTAAATCTGTTAAGACCGAACTTGATAATAAAATAGACACTAAATTCAATGAACTTGATTCCAAAATTGACACCGTTGAGAATAATCTTAACATCAAGATTGATAACGTCAGAAGTGAACTGAAATCTGACATTCAAGATCTCGATAATAAGATTGATACTGTTGGGAATAATCTTAACACCAAGATTGATACTAAATTTAATGAACTTGATACCAAAATAGATTCTGTTGAGAATAACTTTAACCTTAAGCTTGAAAAGGTTGAATCACTCTTACACGCTGAGATTAAATCTGTCAAAATCGAACTTGATAACAAACTTAAACTTCATAATTGGATGTTTGGGACTATTATTACCATCTCTATAGGTATTTTATTAACTCTTATCTTTAAGTAATTCTTTATTTTATTTAATAAGCAATAAGTCCCTTAAATTGATACTACGCTACGCACTTATTGACTTAGCTTTTTTAGTAACCTTAACTTGCTTACCCCTTTCTCTCCCTTCAAAGCCATCTTCTACCTCTAAAGCACTTACCTCTCTCGTAACATCTTCAAGCCCCTTAACAACCTCCTCAGTTACACTAACAACTTCCCTTTGTTCTAATTTTTTAAGTAACATTTCCTTATAATCTTCATAAAACATATCCAATATATTATTCATCAACGCTCCCCGCTTAGTTTCACAATAATAATCATCATTGCCTATTTTCCAAATCGTTATATCAAGAGTCTCTCTATATTTTACTCCTAGCCAATCTTTAACGTACCCATATACATACGCGTAGTCAATATCTTCTGAATTAAGTATTGGAAAATTAATTATTTTATCCTCTCCCTTCTTAGACTGTACTTCATCGCTCATATAAATTTCCCAAAACCTATGGCGTTTGATGTATAGCCTTCTTACTAAATATTTTAAACTAAATTTCATGACATATCTCCTCTTTCACCTAAACTTCAAGTTATCATCTTATGATGAAACTAAAGTTCCTAAATTAGATATAGATAGACCCTTAGTAGTCTTAAATCCTTCAAAATTTCTATTAAGCACAACCGGGCCCAGTCTTGATAGACCGCAACCTCTATTGTAGGGCTTTAAATTATTTATGTTGTTTTCCGTGTCAACTCCCATATTCCCTGCCCTGCTTTTCTCTAAAGTAGCAAACATACTTGCCCTAGCTTGTTCTCTAAGACAAGCATTCTCTTCACGAGCTCTTCTTAAACGCTCTTTTCTCTCCATAGCTTCACGTTCAAACAACTTACTTAAATATTCTTCTCTTCTCTTTATCTCAAGTCTTAGTTTTTCTTCCGATGGATTCTCTATTTTCTCTATTCCCTTAAGACTTAAATGTTTATCACGCATCCCTTTAACAACAGATGCCCTACTCTTAACTTGTATATGCTCTCCATAAGTCTCTTTAGGCCTGTAATTGCTCTTGTACTTATTTGGGTACCAATCCCTAAATCTCCCTTCCCATATAAGCTCATAATCACTAACTATGCCATCTCTTCGCTTCATCATCATCCATACCTTGTATTTATACCTATTGCTAAACTGTTTTAAGAAATGCTGTAAGATATCTTCAATGTTGTATTCACTTTTGTATTCAATTATTGCTCTCTCTAGATTAATCAGTGCATTTATGTAAGTTGCATCGTTATTACTGCACTCTTTTACTTGGATTAGGTATCTTTTACTGATTTTATGTTTGGATACAAGCCGCATCTCTACATCATTCCTTTTGAATTTGCACTCTCTTACCTTTGGTTTAATGGATATAGTTTTTTCTAAAAGCAATTCTTTAGAATTCTTATTATTTATATAGCTTATATTAACTTTATTAAATACAGCCGGGTTCCCTACATGCGACATTTGGCTTATATTATTATGTTGACTCAACTTGGGTAGTATGTTTAACCTTTCAAGGTTTCTGTAGTTAAATGTTGTATTTTTGTAGTCTTTATCGAAATCCCCAACAATTTTTTTGTTCTTTAACTTTTCTTTAAGATCTTCTTTAAGATATTCTAAAATTATTTCTTTATGTATGTGATCAAGTTCCATATTTTGTATATAGTGAGAAATGCTTCCCTTATTTTTTCCAAACTTTCTAATTTTAGATTTTATTAACCCACTTTCATTTAGAAGTTTGAGGTCTCTTTCAAATGTTCGTCTACATACTTTTTTATGCCCGTCATTTTCTAATAATTTGCTTACAATATTGTAGATATCACTTGCTGAATATTCTTCAATTCCACTTGATTTCTTGTAGTTTTTATTCTTTGCATTTATGATCCAATAAATTTTAATCAGTCTATCGTATTTATTTAATGCTCTAATTATTAGCGATTTAACTTGTGATACACAGATTTCTTTAATATCAGAGGATGTTTTATCTTTATTTGATTCTATAAGATTATTTAGTATTAATTTTATTTTGTCTTGTGATTTGAATTTTTTTGTTTCTTTTGGTATACTATCCATATATTATCTCTTTAATCCAAAGTTGGATTTTCAGCTAAGAAGCTTTGGATTGAGGTTTTTTTATTATATATAAAAAATTCACTTTTGGCTAGGTTGAGCGTCAAAGTGATTTTTTTATATACCACTTCCTTTTCTTCCCACATTTTAGAAATAGTTTGTGTAAAATGACTAGTTATATAATAAAAAATTTTAGATAATTTGGTATTTATGATTCTTCTCATTATCATAAATACCAAGTCTATATCAATATAAAATTATTGTCAATAAACAAAGCTTTGTCTAGTAATAAAACTGTTAATCGGTTAATTTGAATATTCTATGTATTGTCTTTTTAGGCTTATTAAAATCATTTATGTCTTTTGTATAAATCAAGTATTTTTTTTATTGTGTGTATTTAAATGACTTTTTGGTTCTTTATAGACCAAATTATTTAATGTAGTTTTTACTTCTTTGAGTAAGTTTATTTGTATCGTTTCTTGAGTTTGTTCTTTTATATTTTTTATCTCTTTTTTTAGTTTGATTATTTCTTGATTTTTATCTTCTATTTCTTCCTTGATGTCTTCTCTTGTTTTTTGCATTACTCTTTTTAGTCTTTCTATCTCTTCATTTTTTTCTTGTATTTCTTCTATTGTTTTTTGCATTTCTTTTTTTAGCTTGATTATTTCTTGATTTTTATCTTCCATTTTTTCTGTTGTTTTTTTCATTTCTTCTTTTGTTTTTTTCATTTCTTCTTTTAGTTGTATAACTGCTTTAATAATTGTGTTTGTATTGGTGTTTCGGCTTTTAATGTTCTTTATTGCTTTGATTGCAGGTATTTTATGTATTTTATCATATGCTTCTAAATTTTTCTTTATCTTTTCTAATTTGTCAGCAATTATCATTTGAGTAGTTAATTTTGTTTTTCTTTGTTTTACATTTACAGTTAAATCGCTGATTATTTCTTCTGGAAGGTAATTGATGTCGTTATATGTAATATAGGCACCTAAATTTGATGCTTTTCTACAAAGAACCTGAGTACTTATTTGGTAGTTAAATTCCGATTTTAATATTTCTACTACTTCCCCAACTTTGTATAGCTTTATTTCATCTATTTTTCTCATATAATACTTTCCTTTTTTTATTTAAACTTTATTTTATCATACGTAAAAATTTGGAAATAGTTAATAAAAAATAAAAATATTGAATCAATAATTATTGCGTTTTTTATTTTCGATATAAATTTAACTTGTATAGCGATTTTTGCTTGATTTATCCATTTTATATTTAAAATAGTCATTATTTATTGACTTTTCTGTATAAATTTAGTATTTTTTTATCATAAATAATCTCGTATTACTTTCTTGTATTAAAATAAGCTACTTTGCTTTTGTTAGCTTTATTTAAAAATTAATAGGTTAGGGAAAGTGAAGTTTCTTGTTTGTCATTAAAGGCTTAAAAAAAGGAGGGTTTTAGTTGTCTAGTGGGATTAAGAGACAGATTAATATTATTGGAACTATTGCAACAACATTAATGCTTTGTGTGTCTGGAATTGGAACCTATGCCCTTAAAGGATTTTTATCTGATTTTAAAAAAGAGATGATGGAAGAATTACACATTGAATCTGAAAAGAGACTTAAAGGAGAATTTGAAGCTTTAAAAATCTTCTTAAGAGAAGACCTTAAGAGAGACATTGAAAGAGTAAATTCAGAGAGTAGAGAGATGATGGGGGAGTTAGAGAGTCTTTTACTTGAAGAGAGATTTAAAATCAAAAATGCATTTAGGGAAGAATTAGATAAATGTTTCGGTTTATTAAAAAATTTTGAAGAGGAGGGGATGTATGAGAAGTAAAATTTTTATGATTTTTTATGATTTTGCATACAAAGCTTTGAAAGATTACTTCATTAAAAAGCATAAATCAGAATTGCTTGAAGGTGCTGTGTCTTTAGAAGATTCATCTTACCAAGTTTGTGAAAAAATAAAAGAAGTAGAGAAACATAGATTAGTAGTTCCATTTCAATATAATTTCAAAGACCAAAACGTTGCTATTTGCAAATTTGGATGTTATTTTTTATGCATTTTGTTTATTGCATTTGTAGTTAAAGAAATCAAAGATAAAGTTGAGAAATATTTCGATAAGTTTGAAGTCGATTTACTCTTTAAAAGCCTTGCAACTGCTGGCTGTTTAAAAGATGTCAATTCATACGTTCTTGATCCAAATTTAATATTTAAGCATCTTGGAGTTAGTGAGGATATTCATTATCTGAATGTCCATTATTCCCCTACTCATTATGAGCCTGATAATTGTGATATTTTAGTTGGCAAATACAAAGAGAATGATTTATACCATTTTGTAATTCTTGATAATGATTTAAGTTCTGTTATTTGGGACTCACTTGGCAGTTCTAAAGCTGTAAGTAATGGAGTACTTGAGTCTTTAAGGGTATTTAAGCTTGTTGATGCGTCTCTTAGTTTTGATATTAGGCAAAGACTTGCTCTCTATAGTGAGCAGTTTAAAAATGTGTAAGTAGTAAAAAAGATATTTTGGAGGTTTGATTTTGAGCGTAGCAAAAAATGTAAATAAACTTTTTGATGCAGTAATGGCAAAAGATTTTCTACTACAAGAGTTTGGTTCTCTTTTAGGAGAATCTAAGATTGAACTTGCACGTGAGGGAATGACACTTACAAGTTCAATCTTGAATTTTATATATTCTATAAAAGATGAGATTGCAAAAAATAATGAGAACAAACGTGCTTTTGAGATCATAAATTCAAGACTAAGAGGTGCTATTGACTTAGCAATTGATGCTTGCAGGGTTTTAGAGAATGGTGAGAATTGGGATGAATATGATAGGCTTGTTGAGCTTAGAGGTCAAGTAGCTAAGGAAGCATTAGAGAAAATGGAATTAAAGGGCTAGTGGGTTGTTATGAAGTGTAGATTTAATTTTTTAAATAATTATTTGTTATCTTTATGTTTGTTATTTTTAGTATTCTCTTGCAAAGGGATTGCAAGTCTTCCAAAGGAACCTACCTTAATTGGGAGGGAAGACCCTGTAAGCTTAGCTCGTGATGAAGCTTCATTATTTGAGTATGCGTTAAGTCTTAGTGCATGGCTTATTGATGCTAAAAGTTATGTTAATGCTTATTATAAGCAGCATAAATTTCCATTATTTGAAAATTTTGACCCCACATTTAAGGGTGGTATTGGAGGAGAGGGCATTAAGGCAAGGATGGCTTATTATAAGCGTTACATAGCTTTAGTTAAACCCATTGCTATTGATATATACCGTAGGTATACCCAAGTGTCCTTGCAGGAGTAGGGCACAAGGGAGATTTAAGTTTGCAGCAAGAAGATAAAGTTGATAAGGATTTAACAGAAGGGGGTTTAACACTTAATTTTGAAGCTGACCCCTCCCCTTCTGTTCATTTGTCTTCTCTAGATATTAGTAATCCCTCTTTAGTAGTTAGTGATGAGCTAATCTCTAGTGATCATACTGACCTGGGAGTTGAATCTAATTTGGAAGCTGTTCAAACTGAAGATGTTCAAGGCGAGGGAGAGAGTCCAGAGTTTTGTGATTTAAGTATTGTCTTTTTTACCGATGAAGGTCAATTTTTTGATCTAACCCCTTACACTGATATATCTAGTATGTCTTTAGAACTTAAAATTGTAGACCCTACACTAAAGACCGCATCAAGTAGCTTTAAATTTGATGCAAATGGTCTTTCAGATGAATTTTTGGATTTCCTATTCTTTAGGAAAGAAGATGTATATGTGATCTTAAGTGAGGGAACGAAGTCATTATTCAAAGGTGTGTTAGAAAAATTTTTCAACAGAGAGGTGTTTAACTCCACTAAAAGTATTAGCTTTACTGTGAATGATTATTCTAAACTTTTGAGTGTTGTTTTTGAGAAGCCTATTCAATTTCCTATTAATTACAATCCCGATTGGCTTTATGTATATAATCCATTAATAAAGGAGCAATCAGTAGTCCATTTAATTTTAGCTAAAAGCAATCTTAAAGATTTGATTGATGATGATGGCTCTGAGAGCATTTTGGCAAAAGTGCCTGCAGTAATTATTGCTGATGGAGAGGACCTTGGGACAATTCTCTCAGCATTGCTTTATGAATTTGGATATGCATATACATTTACAGGTGATGGAAAACTACAGATTTTACCTATTTGGAAGAGTGAGGTTATAAAAAGGGATGTAAAGCTTTGCTCTATTGATGCTTCAAGTTATGTTCTGTCAAAGAGTAGTTCTAGTAGTTATGATTCAACCAGGGTTATTTGGAGAGAAGGTAAATTTCAAAGCCGAGAAGAAGCTATTTCAAATAAAAGGCCGCTTTATTCTGCTCCCATTAATGTTAAAGGATCTGGGAGTAGTCTTTATGTTGCGGTTTTGCAAAAAGGAGTAGTTTATCCTGATTTTGCAGATAAAATAGGTAGTCTTGTCTACCAGGAATATGATCCTAAATGGTTTGATACAGCTTATAAGTGGGATTTTAAGAAAAGGGAAGTATGGCATGACCATTATGCAATAAATGATCATTTAGCCATAATCTCAACACATAATCTTGAGGCCCGTTTTAGTGCTGACTCTGATATTAAACTTGTGCATGAAGAATATTATCCAACCAAATCCCGAATTTGGTTTAAAAATACATCCTCAAGTCAAGGTTCTCGTTATATTTACTACTTTGATATATATGGTGATGTTTTTTATACAACTGCTCGTAATATATTGCAGACTGATAATGCAGATGATTTTTACAGTAAGCGATTTGAGTATTCAACCAGGTTTATTTTTGATTCCAATTCGGCTTTAAGGCTTTTTGAATTTTTAACTAATTTAAGAGTTAAAGGACATACAATCGTTAATTTCAGGTCAACTCAAGAATTAGACCTTACTGATTTTGTAAAACTTAAGTTTGAGGATTATGATGTAGATCATTTTTTCTTGATTTTATCAAAAAAGATTTCCGGATTTGATATGAATATAAGACTTTACGAGTATGAAGGGATTACATGGGGAGATTACACTCACTATGATTACCTTACAACTTCTAAATATATAGGCTCTAGAGATAATTTAGAATCTATTCGTGAGGTTATAGTTGCACCTTTTAATTATATTGCAGCAAGAGATAATGATTTTGCAAGTCCCCATCTTGTTGCACCAGGCTTTAAGGATGAAGTTACAATTCAGGAGGCTTTAGACTTAGCAAAACGTTCTGGAACAAGCAAAATCAAATTACTCCCCGGTGATTTTTATATGTATGGCTCAGTTGATATATCTAATTTCGAGATTAAAGGAGATGATGGAGTTGTAATTCGGGCTGGTGGATTTGCAAAAAATATTTTCATCGCAACTCGTTCATTTAAGATGTCAAGGCTAACTATATGTCAAAAGCCTATGAGTGAACTTTGGATAAGGGGTGGTAATTTGAGTGATGAGGAGCACTTAGATTCATACCTAAAAGGTAGCGAATTTGCACTCTTTGCTAATTTGAGGTTGTGTTCAATTTATAGGATTAAAGAAGAAGAGAGGTCTTCTATTTACTTAAATGATGCAAGTTTCATTTACCTTAAGAATATTACATTTCTTTGTAATGAAGGAGTGGCTTTAGAGACAATGAAAGTTAAAAAGATACTTCTTGAGAATGTTATTTTCAGATCTACAAATTGCGGATTTGATATTCGTGATGTTGATAATATGACTCTTATTGGAGTTGAGATTGAGTCTAATAAGAAGGCATCGATTGCCAATGGAGTTAATGCAATAATGAGGGGTGGTGTTGTTAAGAAGAATAGAGATGGCTTACACTTTACAAGTTTTTCAAGTCTTAAAGTTAATGAAGTTGAATTTTTAAGTAATACAGGTGTTGCATTACAACTTGATGAAGTTGTAAATGCAAGATTTGCAGGAAATAGTTTTGTGGAAAACAATGTAGGTCTTAAGAGTAATTCTCTAGATTTATTAATGCGAGATTCATTTTTTAAAAATGAGCTTGGTATATCTTTTACAAAAAAATCGGATCTAAGTTCACGAGTTATTGATTTTAATGTGTATGAAGAGAATGTAAAAGATAAAGAGGAGGTCGCATAATTTGGCTATAAGTGATGATGATTTTGAAGAGATAAAGAGACGCTTACAAACTGATAACGTTAAGATACAATTTAGTGCTGGAGATATGGAGCAGGCGAAGAATTATATTGGTAAGCTTGGAGAGCCTATTGTAGTAGAGGATAAGGGGTTATTTGCTATTTGTAATGGTAAGAGTAGTGAGGATAGAAAATACTATCCGATAAATAAAGGTTTACCACCAGTCTTAGATGATACTTTGGATTCTTACATAGAAGATTTGGTTGAGAGATGTTTGGAGAGTACTTATCCAGGCTTTCTAACTTCTGAGTTTGCACAAGAGGGATCAAAGCTTACTAGGTCTAAATTAATTGAAGCGTTTGAAGCAACAAAAAAGTTTTGCTTACCAGATGGGAGAAGCCTTCCAGAAGATTGTTTTGTAAGGGAGAGATTTGGAATCTCATCTGCACCAAGTCTTGCGTGTAGGTTTTTAAGACACCATGACAGAAACGGTTCTTATGACTCAGTTCGTAGCATTGGAGATACTCAAAGTGACTCATTTGAAAACCATAACCACTACATAAATATAGACAGTATCAATTTTGATGGTCGTCTTGTTAGGTCTTTTAATAAACTTTACAAATCTGGAGATTGGTCTGGTGGTACTTATAAGTTTGTATATAACCTAGTACTTGGGGATTATATATCAAAGTACAATTTTCCAGATCGTACAAATTATTCAGGAGATAGTGAGACTAGGCCTAGGAATTTAACGTATTTGTCATTCTATAGATATGATTGGTGAAGTGGTGTTTATGAGTATTAGTAATAAGGATTATGATGATTTGAAAGTACGAATTGCAAATAGTAATACCTGCATACAATTTGGAGTTGGCACTTATCTTGATTCTAAAGGTTACACAGGCGAGATTGGAGAACCAATTTTACTTACAGACAAAGGCGTATTTGCAGTTTGTGATGGTAAGAGTATTGCAAATAGACGGTATTATCCTATTTGTAAGAATATGTCATCTGTATTAGATGATACTTTGGATGCTACTTTAGAGCATATGATTGATTTTTTTATAGAAAAGGTTGCTGTTGGCACACTAACTGCAAAATTTCCAATTGAAGGGACAATCTTAAATAGACATAAGCTTATTGAAGCGTTTACTAATACGGGTAAATTTTGTATTCCAGATGGTAGAAGTTTGCCATCAAATTGCTATGCAGCTAGAGTTTTAGGAATATCATCTGCACCAAGTCTTGCGGGTAGGTTTTTAAGACACTATGATGCTTCAAATTCTAGAAGTTTAGGAGCAACACAGAGTGATTCATTAAGGAGTCATAATCACTACATAAATTGTGAGAAGATTGACTATAGATCCTATGACCATTTATTTAAAGAGGCTTATCAAGCACACCGTGAGGATAGTTGGTATTGGAGTGATGGTAATTATGCTTTTGTATATAACGTAGTACTTGGTGATTATATATCAAAGTACAAATTTTCAGATCGTACAAATTATGCAGGGGGTAGTGAGACTAGACCTAAAAATTTATCTTATTTGTCGTTTTTTAGGTATGATCTCTAAATTGAAGTAGTGTAGGAGGTTGTTTTGAGTAGTGAATTTGATTATAAAAAATTACTGAAAAAGGCTGTAGAGGCAAATTTCTCATCTCTTGGTGATGCTTCTGGTGCTCGTGAAGTATTACTAAAGGCATTTGTTGCTAAGATGTATGAATTTTCAAATAGTAATGTTTTAGCAACAAGTCTTCATGCATTTAGAATGTTTTTTGCTATTCTAGGAATTTCTGAAGCTGAGGATTTGGTTTTAGATATCATCAATAAAGAGAAATTGTCCTTAAGTAGTAAAGAGAATTCTGTTTTTAGTAGTTGTGCTTACACTGATGAGGAGATTAAGCGTCTTATGAAGAGTAGTATGGGAGAGTAAAATTGAGGTTAAAGCGACTGCCGATTTATTTTGATGCATACAAAAGAAAACCTGGTGCTGAGATTTTTGTGTATTACTCAAGTCGTGGGACTGGTAAGACTTATGATATTGCAACAGTAAATCTTGAGAGAAAGTTTACACCTGATGGTGGTGATACTTTGGCAGTGCGTAAGAAGAAAAACAAAACAATTCAGTCAATTCATAAAGAAATTTTAGAGTTGCTTCATAGGTATAACTTAAGACGTGAATTTAATGTAAGTAAAGCTAAGATAGAGACAAAAAATTTAATATATGGACGCAAGCGTGCGTTTGTATTTGAAGGCGGGCATGATACAACTGACCTTAAATCGTATGCGCACTTTAAAGACCTATGGCTTGAGGAGGCTAATCAGTTTACTGAATCTGATATTGAGAGACTCATTCCTACAATGAGAGAGCGTGGGGGGAGAATTTACATGTCAAGTAACCCAGTACCTTGTTCGCATTGGCTTTACAAACGTTATATTGCAAATGAAGATAATCCATCAGTATGTGTAATTAAGAGTACGTATAGAGACAATCCTTTCTTAAATGGAGGTGATATTGACTCGTGGCTTGAGAAACAAAGGCTTGCGTATCATGGAAATGATCTTGGATTTAGAATTGAGGTCTTAGGAGAAGAATTTGATTTTGGAACAGCAAGATTTATAAAAGATTTTGAAGTTTGTGATGAGAGTCTCTTTGATCGAGCACAGGGTAATTTTTATACAGGAGTTCACATTAAGGGAAATAGGGTTTGCTTTATAGAGATTTTTGTTGGAAGAATAGCTTACTTTCCAATAACAGTTGTAACTAATGCTAGTAGTAAAGTTTTACTCTCAAGGGAAGATTATGAGCGTGAATGTTCGCGTTTTAGAGGGACATTTGTTCTCCCACATAGTAGAGAAGAATTAAAATTTGTTTTCTCTCGTTTTGGTAGAGGGTCTCTAGTAGCACGTAATCGTAATCTTTATGTGCTCTCAGATTATTTAATTCCTAATAATCTGAGTGTAGTAAGAAGGGACGAGACTGAAGATGTGATATTGGAATTTAGTGAGACTGAATATTATTATGATGAATCTTTAGGTAGTGAGAGTGGTACTGCTACAAATCTTGTTATGCAGAAAAATTTGCAATATATTCCAGCGTTTCTGAATGCTGTGTCAATTTTTGTGTGACTTTAGCATGGGTGTAAATCTTGATTATGTTTTTTAGGTGAGGTGAATTTGTTTAAATTTAAATTTTTTAGAAGAAGAAATAATCTCAGTTCAAGAGGACCTTTAATGCCAGCAGGCGATGCGTCAACAGGTGACCCATTAAGGCTTGCACATCAAGTAGCCGAGATATATGCAGGATTTGCAGCATCTAGGGATATTGAGCATAAGAGAGGAGATGGTCTTTCAAAGCTTTTTGATAATAATTTTAGGGGTGTTATCAAGAAAATGGTTTACACAGCAATTCTCTCTGGAGAGAGTGCTTTTTATATAGTAGTTCCAGATTCAGAAGATCCGAGTGTGCCACTGCGTCATGGATTTCCTTGTCTTTGTTTTAATTTTGGAGAAGTGTGCTCTAGAGATGATTCTTCTTTTGAAAATATTCATCCAACCCGTGTTGTTAAAATGAAGTCGTCGTTCTTAAATTTTCAAGCTTTAGAGAAGAGCAGTAGGATTATGGACACTTTACTTCATGAAACTGTAGGTTTTTTGAAAGTTAATAATTTCACTTTTTTAAAATCAGCAACTCTCCCATCAGTAAAAGATATGACCGCTTATGACCTTGCAGAACTTAAGAAAAATATAGAAGGGGTGCTAGATAGTAATCATAAGATGATGATACTTGGTAGGGAAGATGATATTGCAAATATTACGCGTTCTGTAAGTCCTATAAGGGATGCTTTTGACATTATTGTGTCTGATATAACACTGCATTCAGGGATTCCAAGAGAGGTACTCTATCCCATCTCGCCATCTGGTGAGGGTAGTGTTGGGAATTATGACATATTTTACCTTAATATTGAGCAAATATGTAGGCTTATGGTAGCACCGTTTATAAACACTGTGCTAGAAAAATTTGGACTTAAGTCCAATTGGCAATTTAAGGCGGTTAAACCTATCAGTCAAAAGGAGCAAGCAGAAGTTGATGAGAAGCATGCACGTACTCTTGCCTTATATACAGATCTTTTAGGGAAAGCTAGCGAAATGGGTGATTTGGATCTGAGATTAAAAATTCAATCTGAACTTGAGGAGTTCCTCAAAGTTTAGAGGGAATTATAAATGATTATTATGAAATTTTTTAATTTTTAAAGGAGGTTTATATGAAGGGTGAACAATTAGTTGATGAAGTATCCTCGTCAAATGGTCCGTCTTCTGATGTTAACAATAATAAAGATTTGGTGACAATTTCTGTTGAAGAATATGAGAAATTAATATCAGATTCTAAAAGATTACCAGATATGATCTCAAGGGAGGATTTTGAGAGAAGATTGGCTGAAGCTGAGAGTAATTTTACTAAAGCTCGCAAACAAGCTGAAAAGCAGGCTGAAGTTGATGCATTTAAAGATTCTAAACTTTTAGCACACTTAGAGAAAGCTTGCGAGCAGTATGAAATTACTCCTCCATTTGCTAGTGCAAGTAGTATTAAGGATGCGAAATTGGCATTCTTAGATGCTATGAAGAAGAAATATAGCATCAAATTTAGGGTAGATGAATCTGGTGATCTTGATTCACAGATTGAGAATATAAGTTTACTTGTACAAGAACTTACAGCTTACAAACAAATGGTAAATTCTCGCAATAGATATGTTGGAAAGATCATAAATAATACTAAAGCACAAAGACATAAGGAGAGACTTATTCCTAGGGAGGTTTTAAATGTCTGATTTTGATTTTACTAAAGTAGAGAAAAATTTTACTCCAGGACTTGAGCATAAATCTGGACTGCATCAAACTGAGACTGGGATAGTTGATGTTGGCTCAGATCCTGTATGTCCTGGAGATTTAGTAGTATCGAGTAAATCATCTTCTATGGGAGATATTTTAGTAAAAAAAGCAACAACTAGTACAGTTAACACTTCTTCAAACAACATTCATGCTATTCGTGGATTTGCTATGAGAAAGACAAATATAGCATCTCATGAGGTGGAGAATTATTTACCAGGTGAACTAGTTCCAATTAGACGAAGTGGTGAAGTGGCAGTAACCCTTGATACATCTTTCTCAGATCCTAAAATTGGTCAGTACGTATTCTTTAAAACAGGAAAACTCTCTAAAGACGGAAAGGGAGGAATTCAGGTTGGGAGAATTAAGGATGTAAGTACCGGTTCTAGTGTTAGTGGTACAGGGAAGGTAGTGCTATTAGATATTCAGATTGGTCATGAATATGATACTAGTGGTAATAGGAAATTTTCTTCATAAGTTTAGGAGGATTTTAGAGTATGAGTAGAAGTATTTTTATAGAGTCAAGTGGTACGTATCGTGGAGATGTTATTCAACTTGCTAAAGAGGGCCTTGAAGAGCTAATGCCTTATAAGATTATAAGCAGGAGTGAGCTTAGACAAGGATATTATGTAGCTCGTAAGGCAGTATTAGAGCATAATGTTACTGCAAGTTTTGGAGATTATAGTAATGAGATTGGAAGGAGTGGTATTTTCTTTCAAGAGATGGCATACAAAATGCATGTATTTGATACGGTGCAGAGAATTTCGCTTAAGGATTTGATGTATGGTTCTGTAAGTGAAGAGGAAGTTAAGGCTAATTTGGAACTTGGTCTTATGAAAGATGCTTATCACTCAATTATTTTTGGAAAACCTGATATTAAGATGGAAGGTATTGCAACCCTTGATGGGAGAAGTAAAATATCGGGTACATCTTCTTCATCATTAAATTCTGGAAGTGCGCTGCATAAAAAGGTTGTGGAGGCTAAACGTAAATCTGAGGAGTATAAGGAAAAACTTGATGGGTTTTATCATCTACTCTTACCACATAAATTTTCACACCTGTTGTTAGATCTCTACAGTGAACCGCAATACATAACAGTAAAGGATGCGCTTTTAAAAGACCATAATATAATAACTTCAGTCTTTAAAGGACTTGATCATCCAATTCTTTATGAGCCAAATCCAGAAGTGATGTTTGTGCCAATGATTCCGGAAATATTCTTTAGAAGATTTGCAGGTGCTGATGGTGATTATATTCATGCGTCAATGGAGTCAGCAGGGGTTATTCATTTTCATCCACAAGAAGTTGTTGAGATTACTATTTCAAGTTGAGAGTAATTTAGGCTAGTAATTTAGGCTAGCTAGTATTTTGCAAGAGATTTACTAATATGAGTGAGAGTAATGATGTTAATGATAAAGATATTCTGGATATGTGGGTAAGTACAACTTCAGTAGAGTCTTTGAGTATGTGTATTAGAGAAGATGGTAGTGTAGATATACCACCTTCTCTCAAGCCACAGCTTTTGGAGTGTTTAAGGTATTCAAAATCAATTTTGGGTCTCTATCATATAGAGAGAGACGCTTACAGGAATTGGTTACTTATATTGCTTGATGTTGTGTACTTGGAAGTATTTAATTCTAGGTGTTTTAAGACTTTGCAACAAAAAGATTGCAAGTTTAGACACTTGCTTGATCAGCTTGATTCTCTTTTTCCTAGAGTTGACCATCAAACTTTCTTAAGTATTGGCTAGTATCTTGCAATGGAGGTTAATTTGATTAATATAAGAAAATCGATTTTTAATAGAGTTAAAAGCTTAATTGGGCTTAAGGTTTTAAAAAATTTCAATGTTCTAAAGTCTCAAATTCCAGGCCGTCTTAGTGATGTAGCTAGTATTGAATCTATAGAGTCAGAGAAAGGTTTTGATATTAGTCTCAAAGTAAACTCTTCTCTATCAGGGAAGTTAGATTTAGGAGAAGTATACACCTCAGGTTTTCCAAAACCTAGTTTATCAAAAATTAGAGCATGGGCTTCTCATAAAGGACTCTGTGATGTTGCAGTTCCTATATGGCTTAAGATAAGAAGTAAGGGTGTTAGTAAGCAGTATACAAACTGGACTAAAGACCTTCAGGGTAAGGCAAAGGAGTTGCTTAAATGAAGTTTTTGAAGCAATTTTTAAGCTCATTTAAGAGGGATTTGAAGAATTATCTATTTTACAATAAGTTTGCAACAACACAAATTTACTACAAATCTGAAATTTACACTTGTACAACACTTAAGCTTCCAGCGATAGTTTTTGCATTAAAAAGTATAGGAGAAGTTGTGCTTAGTTGTAAAGATTATTCTTTTGGGATAGGTATTGATTTTTTAGTTTATACACAAAATAGAGACCATCCAACTCTTGGTCTTGAGATTGCGACTTTGATAGTTAACTGTCTAGTGTCTAAATATTATCTTAAGTCATTTACTATTGATGATTCGCAAGTTATAGATGACGACGATTTGCAAGATAGTGATATGGTAACTGTAGTAAAAGCCAGCCTTGGTATTAGGATTAATGGGAGTGATTTAGGTTTATTGTGTGTAGGAGGGAAGAGTTAAATGGCCGAACAAAAATTAAAAATGCCTTGTGGTGTTGTTTTAGTATCAGTCAATACCCTTAAGTTCAAGTGGTGCTTTAAAGGTAATGTAATTAAGAATAATACTGCTCCTAGTGATGGGGATCCTAAGGGTCTGGTTGTAAAAGACTTGTCTCTCTCAACTACCAAACCTAGTAAGTGGAAATCAATCAAAGAATGTATTTTTAGAATTAAAACTGTAAGTGCAAATTCTAAGCTTGGTACTTTGGATTTAAGGGAAGGTAATTTTTTATACTATCACGACTCAATGTACGATAATTTAAAGGATTTATTTGATGATAATGATGAGATTGAAGTATTACTTTTTAGAACGTATTGTATTGGTAATGCATATTCAATAAGTTCAACTAAAGCTACTGAGACATTAAAGACAGTATGTGGTTCAATATCAGCTATTGGTAAGATACCAGAACAAACAGTTGAGTTTTCAGGGTACTCTATTAAGGAGACTTCTGAGAATAGAGAAGAATTGCTTGAGACTTATATAGAGCATTCACATTTTGTAAATCGGAATGTTGTCAAAAAGAATGGTAATGGATATGAGATTGGAAGACGGATAATTCCTCGTAATTATGAGTTTTTTGTAGTTTTTGTAAATCAAGGTCAAAGTGAAGATCAGAGGACCAAATTTATGATTGGGCAAGGACAAATAGCAACATTCACACCAGGGCAGGATTTATCAAATCAAAAAATTGACCAAAAATATCAAGTAACACTTTCAAAACCGTTAGTTTCAATGTCTTATGATTATATTAAAGACGCTAAATTTTTTGAAATCTAGAGGAGAGATAAATGGCCGAACAAAAATTAAAAATGCCTTGTGGTGTTGTTTTAGTATCAGTTAATATTCCTAAATTTAAGTGGTGTTTCAGTGGGTCAGATATCAAAGATAGCGCTTCTGTTGATGGACTCTCACCAAAAGATTTAATTGTAAAAGACGTCTCCTTGTCAACTACCAAACCTAGTAAGTGGAAATCAATCAAAGAATGTATTTTTAGAGTTAAAACTGTAAGTGCAAATTCTAAGCTTGGTACTTTGGATTTAAGGGAAGGTAATTTTTTATACTATCACGACTCGATGTGTGAAGATTTGAAAAAATGTTTAGATAATAATGATGAGATTGAAGTATTACTTTTTAGAACGTATTGCATTGGTAATGCATATTCAATAAGTTCAACTAAGGCTACTGAGACATTAAAGACAGTATGTGGTTCAATATCAGCTATTGGTAAGATACCAGAACAAACAGTTGAGTTTTCAGGGTACTCTATTAAGGAGACTTCTGAGAATAGAGAAGAATTGCTTGAGACTTATATAGAGCATTCACATTTTGTAAATCGGAATATTGTTAAAAAGAATGATAATGGTAATAAGTATGAGATTGGAAGACGGATAGTTCCTCGTAATTATGAGTTTTTTGTAGTTTTTGTAAATCAAGGTCAAAGTGAAGATCAGAGGACCAAATTTATGATTGGGCAAGGACAAATAGCAACATTCACACCAGGACAGGATTTATCAAATCAAAAAATTGACCAAAAATATCAAGTAACACTTTCAAAACCGTTAGTTTCAATGTCTTATGATTATATTAAAGACGCTAAATTTTTTGAAATTTAATTAGAGGAGGTTATAGTTTTATGGTAATTAATGTTAATTTGTCTGGGTGTATTGAGTTGCCTTATATTCCAGATTATATTAGAAGAAAAGGAAATGTGGAGCATGCTAATTGCAAGGATAGTGAGGAAGCATTTGTAATACTTGAGGGTGTAAATTATGGATTTATTGAAAAAATTAAAGGTTTTCAAATTGAATTGCTTCAAAAATTAACTAAAAATTCTACCAAAGAAGTTGATACTAGAGTAGCTTTGGACGTGACAAATCGTCAAATGGAATTTGTAAAGAAAATTTGGAGAGAGAATGTTGTGGGCTTTAGAGGTCTATTTGATCAGAGTGGTAATCTTGTAACTAAAGAAATAGTTGAGAGGGATGCTGTACTTTTACAAGATATGTTATCAAATTTAGCAATTGAGATTAACAATGTGTCTGATACCTTAAAAGTGGAGGGTGCCTCAAAAAAGTCGAGCTTGCCTTGTACTATATTGCCAAACGAGACTATTACAACTTAGCATTGAAGTTTGCAGATCGAATAAAAGATGAATTTTTCCAAGAAATGAAAAATGAAATGAATTGGATTACTCAAAATGAGCAGCCCTTAATGTACCTTATAAATCAAGCACTGCTTTCAAGAAGTATTGGCAGCCTTCCACAGGAGGGGGGACTTTATAATCAAAATTATTGGTTTGTACTAGTTTTAAATGAACTTAATCTTTACATTAAAAAACTTGAGAGTGAGAGCATAGGTAAATGACACTTGATGAGATTATAATTCCTCTCTCAATTGCTACTAGTAATAATGATAAATTAGACACTATATCTAGTGCACTTGAGAGAATAGCAAAACAAGAATTTAAAAACCTAAATGATTTGAAATCAAAATTGGAGAGTGCTGCTAAGACTGGAGCTGATGTTGGGACAGTTTATGATGCTTTAATTTCGCAAGCTGATAAAATGGGTAAAAATTTTAAAAAGCTTGCTGACTCGATTAAAGGTGTTGGTGATAAAACTAAAAACATCAAGACTTTAAGGAGCACGTTGAAAGGCCTTGGTAAAAGTTTAATTAATGTAAAAGGGTTGGCTCAAGGGGTTGGGGAGGCTCTAGATAGACTTATAAGTAGTGTTTTACCAATAACATTAATTATAAAATCGGTTGAAAAGATAGGTTCAGCTATTTCAGGTATATTTACAGGGTCTCTAGACTCTGTAGCTTCATTTAATGAAGAGGTTGGTGTCTTTTCTAATATGTTAGGTAATGCTGAAGTGGGGAGGGCCTTAGCTTATGATATGAGGTCGTTTGGTGAAGAGACGTTGTTTACTTGTGAGGCTATAAATAATGCAGCTAAAACCATGCTTTCTTATGGAGCAACTGCTTCTGAAGTTAGTGAGCGAATGCGTATGTTTGGAGAAGCAGCAGGTGGTAGTAGCGAAGGACTTGAAAAGTTAGTTGAAGTTTACTCTAAAGTAGAGGCTAGTAATAGGATTGCATTAGAGGATCTTGAGTCTCTTTGTAATGCTGGAGTTGATATTACTGGTATTTTGGCAGAAGAGGCAGGAGTAGCAGGCGATTCTTTATTTAAAATGGCAAGTGAGGGTAGACTTGGATTTGAAGAATTAAGTGGTGCCTTAAGAAAGGCTACAAGTGAGGGTGGTAAATTTTACAAAAATACTGCTCGTGAAGCAAAAACTTTAGCAGATGCCCAGCTTCAAACATCTAAAATGAGTGAGAAACTTTACCTTGATCTTGGTCAAGCGCTTGAACCCCTTATGATAGGTTTTGAAAAAATGAAGCAATGGTTAATTGTAGGTTTTTTAGAGCCTCTTACAAAAATAATCTCGTCTACAATTTTTTTATTCAATAAATTGGGAGATCTTGTAAATTATTTTATTGAAACATGGATTGCTGGATTTAAATTGTGGTTGAATGCCATGATGATGGTTTTTGATAAGATAAAACAGATTGTATCTTATGTTGGTAATAAAGTTGTCGAGGGATTTAAATTGTGGTTTAACATTCTTATGATGGGTTTTGAGAAGATAAAACAAGGGTTTTTACTGCTTGTAAGGCCTCTAAATAATATTAGCTCATCAGTAAAGGATCTCTTTGGTAAGCTTAAAGAGATTGTATTCTATGTTGGTGGTAAATTTGTTGAAGGATTTAAAGTTGCATTTGATCCAATTATCAAGCTTTTTGAAAGAGTTTCAAATTTGGCAAGTGATATTTGGGATAAGATGTTAAAAATTTTAGGTCTAAGCAAAGATGATCCTTTGAGAACTCCTTTTGAGGATAAAAAGTCTGGAGAGGAGAGACTTAAGAACCAAGATAAAATTGATAAAGATAATTTCAATAAACAAATGATTGCCGATTATTCGGATTTGCAAAAACAGATTTTCAAAATGCAAAGGGAATTAGCACTAAAACCTTTAGAGGAGCAAGAAAAGGCTACCCGTCGTTTAGAGTCTATAATTAATGCTAAAAATAAGGCATTTATTGCTAAGTATGGAGCAAGTTTTGACTTGCTAACTGATGAGAATCAAAAAACACTTGCCAATGTTGAGAGGGATGTTAATAATTTTGCTAAGGCTAATTTTGATTTTGTAAATGAACATAAGGATTTGCAAAATGAAATAGCAAGACTTAATAGAGAGATTTTGATGCTTCCATATGAAGCTCAAGAGAAAGCAATGAGAGACCTTGCTAGTACTATTAATGACAAGCAAAAAGCATTTGTTGATAAATATTTAAAGAGTTTTAAGTCTCTAAGTGAATCAAATAAAAATTTGCTAACGACGCTTCAGAGAGGAGTTAATGAATTTGGTAAGACTGCTACTGACAGGTCATTTGTAGAATCACATAAAGCTTTGCAACAGAAGGTGACTTTAATGCAGTTTGAATTAATGATGCGTCCTTTAGCTGAGAGAGAAAAGGCTAGTGCTGAGATGCAAACTGAGATTAATAAACTTTACCATGATTTTGCAGAGTCACATAAGGGAGAGTTTGAGAGACTTAATGAGTCAAACAGGAATACTTTGCTTCAAATTGTAAGTCAAACAGAAGCAGCAGCTGAGAGTTTAGGTAGTAATTTTAGTTTACTTTTTGATAGTGTTATAGGAGTTGTAAATAAAATTGTTACTGAAGATTTAGGAAAAGGAGTTGTAGCAGGTAATGGTGCAGATACCCTTACTCAGTCATTATTTGATGTATCAAAAGACATGCTAGCAAGTATGGGGCCTTGGGGATCAATGGCTTCAGCTGCTTTAAGTTTTACTGTAGGTATTTTTAAAGGGTTGGAAGAACAGAGAATTAAAGAGATTGAAGAGCGTCGTGACAAGGATTTAGAGGAGCTAGCTAAACAGAGTGAGGTTGGACTTGCTCGTATTGAGGAAGGGTTTGATCGTGAGATTGCAATGCGAAAAGATAAGTTAGGAGAGCTTGATGACCAATATAGTAAAGAGATTGAGTTCTTAAGGCAAGCACAAAGTAAGGGACAAATATCTGGTGAAGAGTTTCAAAAACGGATTGCACAAGTAGAGAGTGAGTATCAAACTAAAAGACAACAAGAGAGTGTAGCAGTAACTGGTGCTGAAGAATCTAAAAAAATTGAAATGGAGCGTCACCGTAAACTTGAGAATTTAGAAGGGGAGCGAATTAAAGCTCAGGCAGAAATTGATAAGATAAATTCGTATAATTTTTATTGGAATCGAGATAGAGATTTAAAGCGTGCTGAAGGATTATTAGATGAAATTTTAAATAGAATAGCTAAGGTAAGATCCGCAAGCTCTGTGCAAGAGATCAAGTTTGCACGCAAGGGAGCTCATTTTATGACAACAAAGCCCACATATATTCCTGGTGCAGGACTTATGACTAGTGAAATGGGACAAAGCGAGCTTATAAGAGTAACACCCGCCCCAATTGATGAAAATTTGCGTAATCTTGAAGCAAGAATTATTGCAGAAGAAATAAATAAAATACAAAAAAGCGAGGGCAATGGGAAGGGACAAGTAATTATTAATAATTACAATTTCAATGGTGATGTTTTAGATGCTGATAAGCTTGTTCGTATGCTTAAAGCACGTGAGCATTCAATGAGTTTTAGGATGGCAGAATAACTTGATACAAATATTTTAAGATAATTGTAAAAATCACTTGACTTTTTCTGAAATTATGTATATAATATTATTTGTTGTTCACAGCAAGATAATTTATTATCCTTTCTGTGTTACACTATGAATAAAGTCAATAACTTTTGTTATTGACTTTATTTTTTTATAAAGAATTCCTTCTTCTTAATTGAATATATTTATATGTTATAATTAATTAAACTATAAAGAATTAATAGAGGTTTTATATGAGTGTTGAAGTAAAAGAACGAGTAAATGATGAAGATATAGCTAAGAGCGCAGTTAGACCGGAGAGAGTTAAGAAGGGTTATCATAGTGTGACATTTGATGGTCATATTATTAGTTATTATGTTCTTGAAGAAAAGTTTGATATTTTTCAAGATAGGATGTTGGATAATTTTCATTATTTAGATGACAAGATCAATATATTTAGGAATGAGTTAAATGAAAAGATAGAAACTGTTAAGAATGATTTAAATGAAAGGATAGATGGGGTAGAGACTAGACTAAATGAAAAGATAGATAATGTAGAGACTAGACTAAATGAAAAGATAGATAATGTAGAGACTAGACTAAATGAAAAGATAGATAGTGTAGAGACCAGACTAAATGAAAAGATAGATAAACTTGATACTAGGATAGATAAACTTGATGAAAAGATAGAGGTTGTTAAAACTGATTTAGTACAAATTAATTCTCGATTGACTTTGATTGAGAGCAAGTTAGGATTTAAGGGTCAGTTAGTTTCATCTTTAACAGTTGTTGCTGCACTTGCTGCGTCATATTTTGTAGCACAGTTATTTGTGTCTTTAGGAAAATATTTAGGAATTTCTTAGTAGAGACAGTAATTTGTATTTCATTACAGTTTGAGTATTTCATTACAGTTTGAGTATTTCATTACAGTTTGAGTATTTCATTACAGTTTGAGTATTTCATTACAGTTTGGTAATATAGTTAGGGTAGAGGGGCTTTTATGATAGGTAAAAACAATAAAAAAGATATTAATGTTGAGTTTAGTATTCGAGATTCCCTGAGATTTAATGTTGAATTTTTTATTCGTAACATTTGGTTGATAATGTTTGCTCTGTTCTTATTTTTATTCAATGTGTTACATTCTCATAGAGGGATTTCAAGTTATAATGTTAGTAGTAATTCTAGCTTATATTTTACACTACCATTTACAATAGTCATTATAATGGTACCATCTTCAATATTGTTGTATTTTCTGTATTTACTAAGGAAGCGTGTGGTTGAAGGTATGTTTAACTCTTCAGTATTTGCATGCTTAGAGAGAGTAGCAATATTTGTATTATTAGTAATAGGACTTGTAACACAGTCTGTAAGTTCATGGATGAGTTTTGAGAGTTTCTTTAGCTTGATGTTTGAAGATACTATTAGGGATACTGTTGTAAGTATTAAAAAAAGTCAAAGAGAAAAAGAAGAAGGTCTTCGTAAGCTACTCTTTAATAAAGAGCGAATAATTGAAGGTGAAATAGCTAGTATTGATGTTAAGATAAAGAATAATAATGATCGTATAGAATTTGCCAAGAATAAACATTTGAGCTTAGACTATACATATAAAACTATGAAGCAAGATTACATGATAGAAATTGAGAATGCAAGCAAAGAGAATAAGATTTTGTTTAATCAAAGGGATGAGCATTTACAATCTTTAAGGGATTTGCGTTTTAAACTTGGTAATTTGATTGAAACAACAGCTATAAATAATAATCGCATTAAAGCGGCTAATGTTTTAAATGGGACATCTGTTGTTATTGCTCGTGATGATTATCTTAATATAATTTTTGTTTATTCATTACTATTATTGTCTGTATGTCTAGATATATTTTTAGCAATGGTATTTTGTATAATACAGAATGCTTATCATAAGTTTTATGAACAAAAGTTATTACACTCTGTTCCATTATCTACAAGAAGTAAGGTTAAAAAGGTACAAGGTAGTCGCATTCAGAGTGTAGGAGGGAATAAAAAACCGTCTAAAAGTGTTGATGAATCACTTGAATTTATTGCATCTAATTTAGAATATGATAATCGTACCATAAAGTCTTTGAGGGACATTAAGAGAGATACGAATTTATCGTATTATAGAATAAGGAATTATCTATCGGATTTAATGAATAGAGGTTTGGTTATAAGAGAGAAACAAAGATTGGTACTTAATGTTGATGATATGCTGAATAATAATAGTTAAAAGTTCTAATAAATTTAATATAGAAGTTATATAATATAGAAGTTATATAATATAGAAGTTATATAATATAGAAGTTATATAATATAGAAGTTATATAATATAGAAGTTATATAATATAGAAGTTATATAATATAGAAGTTATATAATATAGAAGTTATATAATATAGAAGTTATATAATATAGAAGTTATATAATATAGAAGTTATATAATATAGAAGTTATATAATATAGAAGTTATATAATATAGAAGTTATATAATATAGAAGTTATATAATATAGAAGTTATATAATATAGAAGTTATATAATATAGAAGTTATATAATATAGAAGTTATATAATATAGAAGTTATATAATATAGAAGTTATATAATATAGAAGTTATATAATATAGAAGTTATATAATATAGAAGTTATATAATATAGAAGTTATATAATATAGAAGTTATATAATATAGAAGTTATATAATATAGAAGTTATATAATATAGAAGTTATATAATATAGAAGTTATATAATATAGAAGTTATATAATATAGAAGTTATATAATATAGAAGTTATATAATATAGAAGTTATATAATATAGAAGTTATATAATATAGAAGTTATATAATATAGAAGTTATATAATATAGAAGTTATATAATATAGAAGTTATATAATATAGAAGTTATATAATATAGAAGTTATATAATATAGAAGTTATATAATATAGAAGTTATATAATATAGAAGTTATATAATATAGAAGTTATATAATATAGAAGTTATATAATATAGAAGTTATAATAAATATAGAAGTTATAATAAATATAGAAGTTATATAATATAGAAGTTATAATAAATATAGAAGTTATATAATATAGAAGTTATAATAAATATAAAAAAGGAGAATTTTAATGGTAAGAGTAAGTATAATGTTTTTTGTTGTGTTTGTGATAGGTTGTGGTCATAATTCAAAAATAAGAGAAGAAGGAAGTTTAGCTCAAAAATTATTTGGAGCTAGGTCAAATAAAATGGTCCATCCTCCTAGTGGTGTCGTTACTCCTCCTGATGTTCCTCCTCCTCCTGATGTTCCTCCTCCTCCTGATGTTCCTCCTCCTCCTGATGTTCCTCCTCCTCCTGATGTTCCTCCTCCTCCTGATGTTCCTCCTCCTCCTGATGTTCCTCCTCCTCCTGATGTTCCTCCTCCTCCTGATGTTCCTCCTCCTCCTGATGTTCCTCCTCCTCCTGATGTTCCTCCTCCTTCAGGTGAACAAAATGATATAATTGTTAAGCCGATAGATTTCGATTTATTTTTAGGGGATCTAGAAAAACAAGAAGCAACAACGAAAGAGGAAGCTTTAAAACAATTTTATAGAGCAAAAGAAGATCTTTATACATTTAAACATGATATTAAACGTGATGAACCTGTTAATGGAGGAGGAAAAGGTTTTCCGTTTTTGGTCTATAGTGAGATATTTGACCCAAGAGAATTGCACTATAGTTTCAGTGAAGAAGTTATTTATGCATCTATGAAGCATAATCCTGATCTTATTTATGCTTTAGCATTTGCAATATATACAATGTATCCCCCTCGTAGTGTTTTTGAGTCCACTTATCGTAGTATGGAGGCATCAGAGAGATTGATGCTATATAATCGATATCGGACTGCTATTATAAATTTATTGTATATGTTAGGCAATATGTCATATGCTACTTTCGATTCCTTATTTAGAAGTTTTGGCGACCTGATAAATCGACGTACTTTTGACAAGTATTCTACTATGGAAGAACTTGTAAATCTTAGTCAGAAAATAAGGGACTATGATAGTATGTTAAGTGTTACAGCACACAAGATGATTTTTTTTCTGACAATTAATCATTTGAAGAGGGAAGATATGACAGCAGAATATTTTTACAATACATTTGATGCATTGGTCAATAGTAACAATGCTAATGATGCGGTTAGAAAGGTTGAAATAAGAGGAACAGAGATTCGTGTTTTGGTTCAAGAGATACTAAATAGAGGAAAAAGAGCTAGAAGAGAAAATAAAATATGAAAAATAAATAGAAAGAAACTCAAAGTATCCTTGATTTATGGGGTAAGAGAATTATTGATTTTATATGTTATAATATGGATATTATGAAAATGTTGAGCATTTTTTTGGGAAGGTAAGGTGGTGTTTATGAAACAAGTATTAATTTTAATGTTATTTTTTGTTTGTATTGTTGTTAGTTTTGCCCAAAATTATGATGAGATGGCTTCTGATACTGTGGCTACTGAAGGTAATATGGATAACAAGTTGTTACTTTATGAACTTCATAAACAAAATACTTTAGTGCCTTTTTTATTGAATTTTTTTGTGGGTTTTGGTACAGGTTCATTCATGCAAGGAAATTTTACTGGTGGATTACTGATTTTAGGATTTGATATGTTGGGTGTAGGTTTGATTAGTGGTGGTATATATTCTCTTTCTCAATATAAAGGTATTGAAACACCAACGTTTGCATTATCTTTGGTGTCTTTAGGTGGAATGACTTTATTTATAACACGAATTGTTGAAATGATAAGTCCATTTACATATGCGTCTAGTTATAATAGGAAACTTCGAGAAAAATTGGGTATATCTTTGGGAGGATTTAAGCCCCAATTTGAAGTAAATTTTAACGAAAATGCTGGTTTGGGGTTTGAACTTGCTTTTACTAAGAAGTATTGATTATAGAATCTAAAATAGAATTTGAGTATAGTTTAAATATGTTTACTTACGGTTACCTTATTACAAGGTAACCGTATTGAATATGTAATTCTTAAATTTTTGTTGAAATTATGCTTTATTTTATAAAGTTGCAATATAATGACATATTATGATCCTTATACATCAATTAAATGAAATGTCATGGTGAAAGTTTAAGAAATATTATCAGTAAGATTAGTAATGATGGTATTGTTGAGGATAATATTGGTAGCGTTCCCTTCAATAGAGATGGTAATAAGGTTTTGGAGCAAGATTTTGAACTTGATGAAATTAAGGAAGAAAATGTTAATGTAGGTCAAGAGGATATAATTTTTGAAGTTCAAAATGAGAGAAAAAGATGAAATTGGTTTTAATATACCTTCTTTGGAAAATTTTGATAATGAATTTAAAAATTCGGAATGGTGGGGTGGACATAATGAAGAGACTTTGGCAAATCTTTATAAAATGTCCTTTGCGGCTAGAGATATGGTTAGTAAATTTTATGATATTTGGACTAAATCTATTGAAGAGTATAATAGAGCTGATAAGGCTTTGGATCAAGCTATTTCTGAACTTGCTCAAATTAAGAATTCTGTATCCGTTGAAGATAATAAGGATAATAGAATTTTTGATGCTGAAAAAAAATTGGATGTTGCTATTGACGCTTGGAAAAAAGCAGGAGAAGTTAAACAAAAAGCTGAGGAAGACTGTAGGGCTGCTGATGATTATGCCAGAAAGATTGAGGCAACCATTGAGGTTTTGCTTAGATCTTTAAAAAATATATAGGGAGAAGAATTGGAGGAAAAAGGATTAAAAGAAGAGATACAAGAATTATGGAATAGGTTAGAAAGTTTATTTCGATTTTATTTGTTTGGTTAGCTTTGTATAATGAATGATTTGATATCTAATTTTTCTTATTTCTTATACTAATAAAAACTAAATAT
>NZ_CP075392.1 GCF_023035875.1 Borrelia puertoricensis | reverse complement strand
TAGTTTAGTTTTTAATAGTATAAAATACTAGTTAAGCTAATCTTAAAAATCTCATTCTGTACGATTTAGTTTTTATTTCTATGTCTATGCTCATAACACACTTTTTTAATTGATTCAAATACTTTCTCTTCAGGATCGTTTTCAATAAGAGGAGGTGGTCCTGAAGGAGAACTAGGAGGATTTAAAAACATAAAATAATTATCAAAAACATCAGTGAGTCTTTTCTCTATTTTATAATAATCTTTTGCATCTATATTAAGCTTTTCATCTCTACCCTCTATATTAAGTGGATTATCTTTGCCATATTTAATATGCTTAAGTAATTCTTTAACTTTTCCCTTATCATTCAGTTTTAATAAAAACCTTTTAATATATCCCTCTATTTTAGATACATCTCCTTGTAAATAAATATCAAAATGACTTGAACCACCCTTAGGTAATTCATTTTTTAACGCATTAACAAAAAAAGTTAATGTATCAAACTCTTCTTTATTAAGCTTAAGATTATCTCTCCAATCTGACTTTAAATTAACATGCCCTAGATTTTGAAATAAATCACCTTTATTATCAGAATTTTTAAATAATTCACAACTTACAAAACAAATTATACAAAATATAAATACAATTCTATATATAAAATTTATCTTCTCTCTCACACACAAAATCCAACATCAACTTACTTTTTATAAAGTATATCTCATTATTACTGTTATTCAACAGAATAATAGAAAAACTTTATTTTTATTATTTAATATTAAGCTTATCTTTTAATCTATTTAATGCCTTATCATCCAATTTGAGTTTACTAATATTTAATGCACCAGAAATAGCTATTATCTCTTCATAAGACAACCTACACCCTTTTAAGATATGATTCTTAAAACTTTTAGTAGCAATAGGCACAAGCTTTTCAATAACATCAAGCAATATTTTGGCATATTCACTCATCTCTTTTGATGAATTTTCACTAACCTCTTTCGATTCATTTAATGCCAACCTTAATTTGATAAAATGAAAAAGATTATTTAAATCAATCTGCCAATACCATTCAGTATACAAGCTTAAAGGTAAAGCTATTCTAGAAACTTCTTTTGAAACATTACTATTTATCATATCTTGATATAACTTGTAACAAGTTTTTTGACTCTCTCTTAAATCACTTAACACATTCTTTGCAAAATTAGCTTCAATTTGATTACTCTCAATATTTTGTATTTTTAGATCCTCCTCTAAAGGCACATAAAACTCTTCTCTAAGAAAACTATATGAACCAGATACTTCATTAATTCTTGCTGTTCTATGTCTCATCCATTGTCTTGCAACAAATATAGGAGCCTTAATATAAAATGTAAAAACCACTTGTTCAAATGGACTTGTATGCTCATTTCTAACTAAATAATCTATAAGCTCATCATCTGTCCTCCTAATGCTCTCACCTCGATATGAAATCCTTGCTGCATTCAATATTCTCTTATCACTACCCATATAATCAACAAGTTTGATAAATCCTTTATCTAAAACTTTATATTCTTTATTTAATAAATCTTCTCTCTCAATATCAGTATTCAAAACAATTAAACCTCAAAACTTTAAAATAATTTACTAGTTATTCAACTTAAATCATTATATAGTTTTTAGAAACTTATTTAAAAAATGTTAAGAGAGTTCCTTTATAAGGAACTCTTCTTGAAAATACTAATGTTATAAAATATTTAAATCTTTCAGTCTCTATCCTGAAAGACTACCTAGAACAGACTTTGCCTCATTAATAACTTCCTCTATCTCTTTTTTTATTCCCATTGCTTCTCCTATTCTGCTAGAAGAAGATTCTAATAAACTTGAAACATTTTCTGCGTCACTTCGTGCTTTCCTAGTCAAAAAATCACTATTACTTCCTCTTGATGAGTAACTTCTACGTTTTTTACTTCTTAATCTTTCAGTAATAGCTTCTTTTAAAGTTTTTTGTGCTTCTTCAAAAAAATATTTTGCGGATTCCAATTCACCAATTGCAATATCAATTTTATTCATAAGATCTTCAGAATTAAAAATTTCACCTCTCAAACAACCTTGTAATCGATTTAAATTTTGTCTCTTTCCCTTAAAACCTGTTCCTCTCAGTAATCCTATTTCATCCTGGATTCTTTTAGTTACATAATAAAGCTCTGTTCTCATTTGTTCATATTCATTTTTAAGATTATATGCACTCATTAATAAAGGAAATCCAGAGTTTTTAAGAGTATTTTCTACCCCCTTAATTGCCTTATCTGCTTCTTTTTCGGATTCAGTACTTGGGGTTAAGTCCTCTTCTTTTATCTCTATCTCTTCTTGAGAATAGTATGGATACTCTTGCCTAAACACTTCAAATTCCGCATTAACAGGTCTTACTCCCATATCTTGTTGTATGTCTACACCCTCTTCAAGAAGATCTATAACAACTTCTTTTTGTTCCTGATTTCCTTGTTCATGGTTTAAATATTTATTATCTTTGCTTTCATCTAAAAATTTTTCCCTTACTTCACTTAGTAAATCATTAAGGGCATTTATATCACATGATAACAAACATAATAATGCTAGAATACATACTGATAATATACTTCTCTTCATATCTCCCTCCTGGGATATTAGATTATTTAATTATTAAGTCTCTATATTGAAATACAATAATTACTGGTAAATGTACACCCTTTTATTTTAAATAACAAAAATAAATTCCATAAAACCTCAATTATTCTATTCTGTAATAATTAAAGGCAATTCAAAATTATTTTAATAAGTAAATTTATACAATAAAGAACAAAAATATAATCTTAATCTAAAACTTGTAATCAATCACATCCAATTTAAACTTAAAAAAATAAATAATTAAAAAACAATTAACTAAAATAAACATATCATTCAATAAAAACAAAAACTAAGAAACCTCGTTCCTACCTTTACTTTCAGAATAATTTTACTCACTTACTAATCAAAACTAATCTCATAATACTTACTTACACTTAATTAATATGGAACTGAATAAAAGTTACTGTCTTATCTTTAGTACAAATATCTATATAAATAAAATCCAAAAAGGAAAACGAATCTTATAAAAAGAATAGTTTTCCTCAAATGACTTTATTTAGTTATGTATATTGTTATTAAATTCTAACTAGTTCTTCTTAGCTTAAGGAGTCTGATTATCAGTAGTTAAAAGAGTATCAGTAGAATTAATTTTCATAGCATCTTTAACGGTTTTAAGTCCTGCGTCAATTGTTTCTCTTATTGCAATAGTTAGAGTACCTAAAGCTTTAGTTACTGCGCTTATTGCTGCACCATTAACTGCCGTAACAGCATCATCAGCCTGAGCACTAGAACCAGCAAATTTACCATTCTTAACTATAGCTTTAGCAGCATCAGCAGCTGACTTTTTTGCATTATCAGCATTACCAGCATTAGCAATAGCAAATAATTTACCTGCTTCACCATCAGTAGCATTGCTACCAGTTCTTGCGCTAAGATTTTCAGCCTTTTTATCATCACCAGCCTCAGGATTTCCTTCTTTAAGTACCACAGCTACTATATCTTTAATACCCTTAACTAATTTATCGACTTCAGTCCCAACAACACCAGCAGCATTATTAGCACCAACATTACCAATTGGGTCGCCAGCATCACCAATAACCTCACTAGCAGTCTTAGCTCCTTCAATTATTTTATTAAGTATTTCACTAACTAGTTTTTTCACTGCCGTATCAGTAGCCTCTGCATTAGGATTATTTTCAGATTTCATGTCATCAACAATTTTCTCAAGGGATGTCTTAGTTGTTGTTAAGCTTTTTTCTATAGTCTTAAAGTAGTTTTCAACATCAGACTTCTTAGTAGTAGTATTAAACCCTAAACCCCCTCCAACCATACCAGAAAGGGAAGTAAAAACATTTAAGAAGTCATTACTTAAACTAATAACGGATTTTAAGAATCTACCCTGAGAATCCTCAGCACTAGTAGTACCACTGCCACAACTAAGAAGTAAAAATAAAGTCATAAGTATAATATAAATAAAAGGAAAACGAATCTTATAAAAAGAATAGTTTTCCTCAAATGACTTTATTTAGTTATGTTTATTAATAAATCTTTTAATGTTTCTGTCCATTAGCTGTTGCGTCTGCAGGTGTAGTAAAATCTGCAGACTTATCTTCTTGTTTAACAGCTGCTAGAGCATCACTAATTGACTTTAACCCACTATCAACAGTATTTCTTATTGCTATTATTAGAGTACTTAAAGTCTTATTTACTGCACTTGATACTGCCCCATTAACTGCATTAGCATCTTTTTCAGCATTGGCAGCAAATTTACCACCCTTAGCCATAGCTCGAAGTGCTATACCAGCAGCAATAACTGCATCCTTTTGTGCTACTGCTGCATTAAGCTCCTTAGTATCTTCTTTCTTAGCAGCCGCAATCTCAGCAGCATTCTTTGCCTTTTCAATCTCAACATCATTATTAGCAGCCTCACCAGACTTAGCAATAGCTTGCAAAATGTCAGCCCCAATTACAGCTCCGATTGAAGCACTAGCTGCAGCAGCATGTGCTTCTGTCCCATCATCCTTTTTACCAAGCAACTTACCAATTGATTTTTGCTCTGTGTTACCAGTCTTAGTAGCGCCTGCATCTCCATCACCATCTTTTAAAACTACGTCAACAATAGTTTTAATTCCTCTAACAAGAGCATTAACACTTGTAAAGTCAGCATGTGTAGCCGCTTGATCTTTAACAGCATTGCCAATAGTAACATCACCAGTAGCCCCACTAGCAGCTGTCTTAGCCCCATCAGCAATTTTATCTAATGTGTTAGTGATCAACGTATCAACAACTGTTTTAATTTTTAAGTAATTCCCATTCTTAGCAACTTCTTCTTGTAACTTCTCTTTAACTGAGTTCATAGTTGTTTCAATAGAAGTGAAATAGTTACCAATGTCAGATTTTTTAGTCTCAGCTTTAATACCAAAAGTACCAGCAATCATATCAGAAAGAGAAGTAAAAACATCTAAGAAGCCTTTACCTAAATTAGCAATAGAAGTTAAGAATGTGGTTTTAGGATCCTCCATCTTAGTAGTACCACTCCCACAGCTAAAAATATAATAAAGTAGTAAAGCAAGTAAAGGAAGAATAAAGAAACAAAAAAAGCTAAGAGAAGCAAACTCTTAGCTTATTATTTATAGACTTTATTTTATGAGAAAAATACCACTAATTAAAAACTAATCTTATAGTAATAAATTAACTTGTTTATCCTTAGGTGTTAGAGGGTTTAACAGAAGTTGTAAGCTCATTAATAGCAGCTGTTACTGCATCATTAGCAGCTTTTAACAACGCATCAATTGCTGTATTTAAATCACTAAGCTCTTTTCCTCCCTTACTTCCATCACCATCGGTTTTATCTATGGCTTTTTTTGCATCTGACTCAGTATTAAGGCTAGCATGTTGTGCTTTAACCTTCTCTATAAACTTATCACCTGCAGAGTTAACAGCAATAACTTTTTGCTTCATTCCATCAAGAATTCCACTTATTGTTTCTAATTTTTTTAACTTAACACTTATAAATCCCACTATATTATATACTCCCGCAACTAATGATTCATTTTTATCCTTATCAGTAGCCTGAGTAAGTTGACCATCATCTTTAATTTTCTTGCCAATAGCTTTAGCAAGTTCATCAATAGACTTAACTAAAGAATGAATTTCTTTAACATCTTTAGCAAAAGCAACAGAGTCTGTAATGTTCTTAGTTATTTTAGCTAGGTCAATAACAGTGCCATCAGATTTAGCCACTTCATCATCTTTAAGATCTTTTCCTGAAGTATTACAAGAAATAAGCAAAAATAAAGTCAAAAATAACGCACATAAAGTAATTCTTTTCATTATCACGTGCCTCCTTATTACATCACAAGGGCAAGATGGTTAACAAATTTTGAATAAGATAAAAACAAAAACTAAGAACATAGGCACTATAATCTTAAAGATATTGAGCATGATATAACAATTAACAAAATTGATTGTTATTAACAATAATTAAATGATTTTGATAAGAAAATAACTGATATATAATCAAATAAAGAAAGGTCCTAGTTAATTCAAATTTATTTATTTAACAATGAATAGACTATGGATATTAATGTTAAAAATATTCCTATATTAAGTGTGATAAGGGTACCAAACATCCAATTATGTAGTCTTGATGTACTTTTAAATTCTGATGTGGTTTTATCAAGTTTACTATTAAGCTCCATTTTATTAATTTCCATATCTTTTCTAACAAGAGAAATCTCAGATTTTAACTCATTTTTAACAATGTCTATTTTGTTATCAAGGTCATTAAACTTGGTATCAATCTTTACATTTAAATTACTCTCAACATAGTCTATTTTATTATCAAGCTCATTAAATCTAGTGTCAATCTTCACATTTAAGTTATTCTCAACAGAGTCTATTTTGTTATCAAGTTCAGTTTTCACAAAAATAATTTCAGATTTTAAACTACGTTCTAACATCTCAAACTTAAGATTAAAATTACTTTCTAAATACTCAATGTCTTTATAAGTCAATTCATTACGGTAATATCTTTTAGAGAGATCATTTGCAATAAAATCTTGCATACCCATCTTTACAAATTCTTGATATATAATCTCTTCTGTAATATGCCCATTAAAAATTTGTGTACTCTCAACAGAATGTAATGACGAATCTTGCATAAAAACTTCCTTATTTAATTATTATATAATATCTTAAATATTATAGGAACTTTATTTCAGTAAAATGTGATTTAAGAGTGTCCCTAACCATAAATCTGTTGTTAAAAGATTTATATCAATAAGCTTTAGACCTGAGTATTATTACAGATAGTAAAAAAGGAAAACAAATCTCATGAAAAGAAAAGTTTTCCTCAAATGACTTTATTTAGCTATGTATTTGTTATTAAATCTTAATTAGTTTTTCTTAGCTTCAAGGATCTGCCTATAAGTAGTTACAGAAGGATCTGTAGAATTAAATTTCATAGAATCTTTAACTTCCTTAAGTCCTCTGTCAATTGTTTTTCTTATTGCTATTGTAAGAGTACCCAATGCTTTAGTTACTGCGCTCAGAGCTGCTCCCTTAACTGCAGCAGTAACCTCCGCGGTTCCAGCATTATCATTAGCGAATTTACCATTCTTAGCCATTGATCTTAACGCGATACCACCTGCAATAGTTGAATCCTTAGGAGCAACAGTAACATTACCACTTGTTTCTTTAGCTAATTTAGCAGAATCACCATTATCTTTAACCATAGCTTGTAAGATGTCAGCTCCAGTTACAGCTCCAACAGCCTTAAGAGCATCAACAGCTGATTTTTTAGGATCATTAGCAATAGCAAACACCTTACCTGCCTCACCATCAGCAGCATTATTACTTCTATCTCCAAGATCATCAGCTTTTTTTTCGGTACCCGCCTCAGGATTTCCTTTTCCTTGAAGTACCACATCCACAATTGATTTAATACCCTTTACTAATTTATCGACTTCAGTACCAGAATCACCACCGTTATTCTGAGCAGCAACATTACCAAGTAGGTCATCACCTGTACTACCAATAGACTCACTGGCAGTCTTAGCGCCATCAATTATCTTATCAAGTGTTTCACTAACTAGTTTGTTAACGGCAGTCTCAGCTGTAGCAGCATTAGGATTATTCTCAGATTTCATGTCTTCCACAATTTTTTCAAGGGATGTCTTAGTTGTTGTTAAGCTTTTTTCTATAGTCTTAAAATAATTCCCAACATCAGATTTTTTAGTAGTAGTATTAAACCCTAAAATCCCTCCAACCATATCAGTAAGGGAAGTAAAAACATTTAAAAAATCATTACTTAAACTAATAATAGATTTTAAGAGTCTACTCTTAGCACTCTGTAATTAAAGTAATATAACTTCTTATTAAGTGACAAAATAAGTTAAATAATTATTTATAAGGTCGTTCCAATATTTTATAGTTTCAAGCTCTGGTTTAGTTTCAAAAAATTTAAGTATATTAGAATTATCATCATTCTTTAATTATATTAAAAACTTATCTATCATTTCTAAACTATCAAAAAGTGTCTCATATAACACCGCATGCATTTTTTTAGATGCTTGAATAAATTTCTTGTAATAATAATACTTAGCAGGTATACGTTTAGAAAGACTCTCAAACTTAGTTATAGATGTATGACTTGAAGATTGCTGTTCTATTGTGCTTTTAGTTACTGTTTCAACAGTAAAGGATTTTCCTTTAGAGAATTTATAGATGGAACATTTTACAATACTAGCTAGTTCATCATTAGCTTCTTGAATATGCTCTAAGGAACTAGCATCAGTGTCAAACTCACTCTCAATTGATAGGGATCCTACAAAAGCATATCTTCTGGAGTATGTCATATATGAACCTATAAGTTAAGGTAATGTAATTTGATTTTTTGATCCTAAAAATAAAATCATTCTCTGTAAACAAGTATATCAAATGACTCTCTATATACACTCTTGGGACTATAAAATGTTGTTGTAATAACATTAATTGTATTATTTCCTGCAACTTTAAATGTTGGACACTGCAGGAAATCAATGTCTAAATTATTGCTCTTTATAACATTCTTTATCTCTCTTATTACCTCATTAAAATTTTGATATTTATATCCATATCCATTAAGCTTCTTAGCAACAATACCTAAATTTATACGCAACTGTAGATAGACTTTAGAAAGTTTATCTCTGCTTGATTTTCATTTACTACTGAACTTTGCTCATTTATTATTATACCTGTTACTTTTCCCTTTTGTTTACCCAGTTTCTTAACTGCTTTACGCATTCTAGTTATTATATTTACAATATTTTTGTCATATTTAGTTTCCTTATTATTTGTTTTATATATAAAAAGAATAATATCAAAAACTAAATTTGTCGAATTTTATAAAATTTTTTGACAGCATCATTAAGTATAAAACTAATAATTTAGTATAAAATTAAGTCTTTGTTAGCACCTTTTCTTGAAAAATTTGCTAACAAAGACTTAAAGTCTGTCTAAATTGAACAAAATAATAAGGTAGTACTAAAATGATAGCACTACTAACGATAAATAAAATACAACAAATCGCAAATAAAATCAATCCTTATTTATAATAACTTTTTTATCTTATATAGAACTTACTTATCAAAAACATAACAATAGATATAATTATTGGTAATCCCACTGCCATAATAATTAACATTCTATTTCCTATACCAAGATACATCCTTTTGTAAATTCTTATCTACATTAATGATTTGCTGTTCTAATGAATTCATCTTTTCTCTTAAAACTTCAAAGTTAAAATTATCATTATGAAATAAAATTCACAGCTTCTTCAGTAAATCCCTTATTAAAAAACTCCTTCTTTATAATCTTCTGTTCTATATGTCTTATATGCTAAATTATTCATAAATACTCCTTATACCTAGCCTTTTAAACTTTTAAATTTCTTCATAAACTCTTCGAGTAAATCTTTTTTGTCTTTAAAAAGTTCATCCATTAAAAAATTTGTAAACTTAGCATTTTGCTTATAAAAATCATAACTTTCTTGATTCTTAAGCTGAAATCTTAATGGTTTTATTGGATTTACTCTTGATTTCTTTATTGATGTACTTTCTTTTTCCGCCAAAAAGGATAAAGACTGCCTAAATCCATTTTCAACTAGATATTCTTCTTTCAAAATTCCATCTTGAATAGCACTAGCTATTCTTAAATAAGAATAGGCCTGTGATTTAGCCAACTTATAATCTTTTATAAATTGAGAAAAACTTTTATAACCGTCTAACTTATAATATTCTTTTTCCTTTATCTCTCTTAAAATATGCATGGCTTCTATTTTATTATAGATATCATCTTTTATATTATCCTTTAACTTACTTTTTAAAAGTTTAAATCTTTTTTGGTCATCACTCACGTTAATATCATCATTGGTTAATAAAATAGAATTTTTATCACTGTTTAAGTTTCTTGCATTAATTATTATTTCATCATTATTTTTTTTATTCATAAATTTCCTTTACTCTGTTGAATTTTTACAGTTTTCCAGCGCTGGATAACTTATACTAGAAACTCCTATCGTATCGTTATTAAGACTTATGCGATATAATAAATTACTCAATATTTGATCATATTCTATGATATAATCCGACTTTAAATCAAAATTACTATTACTTGCTATTCTTTTATTTAAATTTTCCCTTTCAGATACGACACCTAAAAAGGTGTCCTTTTCTTGAATTATTTTCAATAATTTTTTATGGGTATTATTTTTTTTAAACCTTGTTATAATAAAGAAAATTGGTATTAACCTTTCCAATTTTTTAATGAAAAACTCTAAAAGTTCATAGCTTTCAATTGTCCATTTCTCAGCTGTCATTGGAACTATTATATAATCAGTAGAATTTAAAGAACATTTTAATGTAAAATCTAAACTAGGATTAGTATCAATCACTATGTAATCATACTTTACTTTTAATCTCCTTAATTCTACCTTTAGCTTTAAATCAATAGATTTATGCCTATTTGCACAATAAAAATCTTCATTTAAACTATGTAAGGTTAAATAACTAGGAAGTAAATCTAAACTACTTTTAATATTAAAAATTGCATTAGCAATCTCTAAATCTCCTTTTAAAACTTCACATATATTTTTTTCCATTAAATTTATATTTTTTTCTTTTATCTCGTTAAAGAAATAACTAGTAACTGAAGCTTGGGTATCCATATCGATTAAAAGTACTTTATGTTTTTGAGACAATAATGTTGCAAGTATGATAGCACTTGTACTTTTTCCAACACCTCCTTTAATTGATGCGATCGTAATTACTTTAGGTTTTTTTCTATCCATTTAGTTATAAGACCTCCATTTGGCAATTTTTTACTGTAAAAATCGTATACTTGTTCTTCTAAATTAATTATTAGTTCAAGTAAAAATTTACTATATTGTGTCTCTGATTTTTTTTGCTTAATCAAACGCGACATCCCTTTAATATAACAAAACACACTTCCTTTTTTAAATCTAAATTCTATGTAATAAACCTTTGAGAAGGTATATGACCTCATAAAACCATTTTCTTCATATTTTGTTATGATATTTTGTACTGGTTTTCTATACCCATAATAAATACCTAAAAATTTATCATCTCCTTTTATAGAAAATAAATTAAAAGGTGTTATTTTTGCCTGATTAAATAATCCTCTAAATGCGATAAAAAACTTATTATTTTGTCTTCTATGAACTCCAAACGTATATAAATCATTCATCATCTTTGTGTGATATATTGTTTTGTTATCAATTTTTTCTATTTTTATAAAAAGACCTCTGCTTTTCACTTTATCCTTAATTTCTAACTTTTTCTCTTTAAGGCGTTCTAACACGCTCTGCATAACTAATCCTTAACTTGTAATTTTTTTAGATTCTTCTAATTGTAAATAATTTTTATTATCTTCCAATAACTCTAAAAGTTCATAGTAGTAATGGTTACTAAACACCTTGTCATATTCTAATTTGTTCTGTCTGTTTAAATAATTCTTTAATATTGGTATCAAAACCGATACGTCTATTTTATACCTTAACTGATCAAGAAGTATACTAAATACGTTATCCCTAATGTCTCTCTCATTTTTCTGTGTGTTTTTATTAGCAAATTCAACTGTTTTTTTAAGTTTTCCTATTATCTTCTTTAAATCATTGTATTTATTTTTTTCTATGATAAAGTGGGGTTTATTTTTATATTGTTCATATACGTTTTGTATTTGGGTTTCTAATTGCTTGGTGTCATACCCTTTATTCTCTAGACCAGCTTTTATTTCGTCTAGTATTTTACTTAATTCTTTTTGCTTACTCTTAAGTTTACTGTGATTTGGTTTAATATTATTTATTCTTTTGTACCCACTATTTTCAGCTATTTTGATTGCTTTCAGTAATTGAATTTTAAAATCTTTGTTCGCTTCTAAATTCAAAATAGAAAGAAATGCATTTGATTTAAAATTGCATTTTTTAGCGTATTTTTTTGCTTGTAATTTTTCTATAGATTTTACGTCGTTCTTATCTTCTTCTTTATTATTATAAGTATTATTAGAACACTCCCATTTTTCTACACTGCTATTTTTAGTGCAAGTCTTTTCAAGATATACACTAACACGGTTTTTGTGTCTTTCTTCTTTTTTATCTCTAAAGTGTTTATTGATTATGCGGTAACATTCTTTTTTAGAATATTTAAGTTTGTAATGAATTTCAGTACCCATGTTAACACCCAAATGTTTGTAATAATTAATTGTTACTTTAAATACTTTTTCTAATTTATAGAGATAGCTTTGTAGAGTTTTAAGTTTAATAGGTTTTTGGTCGTTTTTTTTCATATTGTTATTAAAGTAATAAAGTATGTTGCTTTGAGTGTATTGATTAAGATTTAAGTTCACGTAATCTAATGTTGATACTAAAACTATTAATTTGTGTTGATGTTTATTTATAGGTTTTTTTGTGCTACTCATTTGAAACTCCTTATTATTTGTTCTATTATTAATCATAATAACGTAATTATTACCGGAAAGTAAACTAGTCTTTAATAAAAAATATTTTTTTGTTATAACACAAATAATAAGGAGATCAAATATGTTAAATGTAACAAAAATAAATGAGTAAAGATCAGAGGTAGGGATGCAACAATTTAGTTTGTACAGGCAGATGGTGTTTAAGGGTTCTGAATCATTTGCATGTAAGAGTCAAGAAGATCTTAAAGATAAACAAAAACAGTTAAGTAAAATAAATAAGGTAGGACGTAAGTTACCAAAAATTGGTAAGGATGAATGTTTTAAGTTTAATATTAAGGTTGATTTTAGTATGTAAAGAAAAGTCTTAAAGAGTATAGGTGCAAGTGAAGTTGGAAGCATGTTTCTTGGAGCTGATGCTTTAGAAAAATTAATGCGAGAGCAAATACTTAAAGCTATAGGAAGGGAAAGGAACTAGAAAATCTAAGATTTAGAGAATTTGTACGTATGCACTTGGGTAATATTGAGGTGTTACATAAAAACAAATATGCAAACGGCGTTGATAAATATAATTATTACAAAAAAATTAAAGATTGTGAGATATTAGTTGGTTTGATAATTGGTGGATGGTTTGTGGGTATCACAGGCGAATCACAGTTACTTGAGAGCAAAGTTAGTGATAATTTTTACTTAAAGAGTGCTGCTTTTGAATACAATAGGCTTTCTAATTTTTTAGAAGATAAATATTTCTTCAAGTATTATGTTCAAGTACAAATGCAGCTTTATGTACAGGTTTAAACAAGGGAAATTTATTTTTTTATCATAGGTGGTGGGTTAGTCAACTGTGTAATTGATAGAGATGATGATTTTATTAGTTATGTAATGACTGAGGTTTCAAGATTGGAACAGAAAGTTAGTAGTATTGCCAAATCTTTAAAGTCAAATAGTGATATTGATATTAAAAATATTGATTTAGACGAGCTGAGTGTTATTATTGGAGATTTTTTAAAGAATAGCTTTTTATATCAAGATTTGTGTGATATAGATTTCAAATTAGAATTTTATAGTTACTCTTACCATTTTTATAACGAGTTTAATTTATTCTTTTTTACACTTATTTGTCTAGAGTTTTTGTTGCCTTGTTCTTTTAAATCTTTCTTTTTTAAATCTATCTTTCTTAACTTTCATCTTTGATCATGGGAGGTTTATTTAACTTCCTGCTTCACAAGTGCTTGATGCTTGGTTTTTAAAATTATCTAAGTTTTCATCACCATTAAGGGCTCCTTTTACTACTTGTTTAAAAGTTTCTTTTTGCTGGCTAGCATTATCACCTGTACATTTTGCAAGCTCAGTATGTATATGATCAAGGGCTTCCTTTATTTTAGATTCATCATGATTTAAAAATTTGTTGAAATCACTTTCACTCCCCAGAGCCTCTTTTAAGAAATTCAGATTTGATTTTTCAGTATCATTTAACTTTTCTTTTAACATTTCTTCAGGTGTTTTTTGTGCTTCTTCTTGTTCTTCCAAGTTTCTTTTAACTCTACTCTTAGGTGTAGCATTTCCATGTTCATATTCACAACTACTAATTAGTAGTAATAAAACCAAAATAAAATTAATTTTATTCATATAAATCCTCTTATCTTTTTTGTTTTAAAAATATATCTCTATTTACACATCTTTAATGTACATGTACTTAAGCTATATCTGATATTTATAAGTACAAAGGAGATGGGAAGAGTGATGATGATTCATTAGATAGCCTATCAGCATCATATATGTTATTGACTCTAAGTATGCGTACTTTTAAAGCCCATTTTACTAGGATGAAATTCCTATAATACTTAAGATATTATATAATAATTACATAAGGAGATTTTATGCAAGATTCATCACTACATTCTGTTGAGAGTACACAAATTTTTAATGGGCATATTACAGAGGAGATTATATATCAAGAATTTGTAAAAATGGGTATGCAAGATTTTATTGCAAATGATCTCTCTAAAAGATATTACCGTAATGAACTGACTTACAGGGATATTGAATATTTAGAGAGTAATTTTAATCTTAAGCTTGAGATGTTAGAACGTAGTTTAAAATCTGAAATTATTTCTGTTAAAACTGAACTTGATAACAAAATTGACATTATTAGGAATGAGTTAAAATCTGACATTAAAGATCTGGATAACAAGATTGATATTGTTGAAAGTAACTTAAATGTGAAGATTGATACTAAATTTAATGAACTTGATAATAAGATCGATAATGTTAGAAATGAGGTTTCTCTTGTTAGAAAAGATATGGAAATTAATAGGATGGAGCTTGATAATAAACTTGATAAAACCGCATCAGAATTTAAAAGTACATCAAGATTACATAATTGGATGTTCGGAACTCTAATTACCCTAAATATAGGAATATTTTTAACATTAATGTCTATAGTGTATTCATTGTTAAGTAAGTAATTTTGAATTAAGTAAACCTTTTTTTTAATTGATTATATGTCAGTTATTTTTTATCAAAATCATTTAATTATTCATTAATAACAATCAATTTTATTAATTGTTATATCATGCTCAATATCTTTAAGATTATAGGCACTATAATCTTAGTTTTTGTTTTTATGTTTATCAGAGGTTGTTAGTCATCTTGTTCCCTTTTAGGTTAATAAGGAGGCACGTGATAATGAAAAGAATTACTTTATGTGCGTTATTGATGACTTTATTTTTACTTCTTAGCTGTGGCAGTGGACAACAATCACTTGATGCTGCTAATGGTGGCGGGGCAGCTACAGGAGGGAGCAGTTTAAGTTCAGTTCTCATGGAGGTAGGTAGGAGTGCTGAAAATGCTTTTTATTCATTTTTAGAGTTACTTTCCGGTACATTAGGCTTTACTGCTAAATCAACTACAAAGAAGAGTGATGTAGGAAGTTATTTTAGTAGTCTAGGTACGAGGCTTGGAGACGCATCAGATGAGTTAGAACAAGTGGCAAAAAAGTCAGAAGGAGAAGGAGCTAAAGATGGACCAATAGCCGTAGCAATTAGAAGTGCAGTTGATGCTGCTAAGACTACTTTAAGCACATTAAAAACCCATTTAGAGTCCTTAAAAGATATAGGTGATGATAAAGTAGTGGGTTGGGCAGAAAATGATCAACAAGGAATCAAACCAGCTGATGATGGATTGAATAAATTCTTTAATGCATTGCAGTTGATAGTAAAGGCAGCAACAGATGCAGGTGTTTTAGCACCAAAAGCAGGGAATACAACATTGACAGTAAATGGGATAGATAATAAAGATGGGGCTAAGATATTAGCTATAGATAAACCAGGGGCAGCAGTGGGAGATAAAGCAACATTAATAGTATCAGCGGTCAGTGGTGAGGAGATGTTAGCTTCAATAGTTGCATCGAAAGACAGTGATCAAGCACTAGGAGCTGCGGCAGATGGAACTACAACTGCGATGAGTTTTGCTAAAGGAGGAACAAAGGATAATCTGTCAAATGCAAATACTCCAAAAGCAGCAGCAGTAGCGGGAGGAATAGCCCTACGTTCCCTGGTTAAAGATGGTAAATTAGCTTCACATAATGATAATAGTGAAAAAGCAGTACAAGCCGCAGGAGTAAGCGCAGCAAATAAGTTATTAGTAGCAGTAGAAGATATAATTAAAAAGACAGTAAAGAATGTGCTTAGAACAGCAAAAGAAAAAATAGATAAAGCAAGAGAGCCAAAACCAGCAGAGTAGTAACAAGATATATGTTAGATTAATTACTTCAAATTAAGATTAGAAGGCAAACTTATCTCTAAGTCTGCCTTCTATGTTTTTATAATTAAACTTAAGAATTTAAATTGGCCGCTAAGAGTAAGAATACTTTCTTAGATTCATTAGTTAAGATAGGTCATGGATTTTAGAGATTTTTGGTAATGCTATTGGAGACGCTTTGGGACTTACATCAGTTAAATCGGGTGACCAGAGAAGTATAGTTGGTGAACACTTTAAAAAAATAGGTGATGGACTTACAACTACTAAGAATAAGTTAAAAGAACTATCAGGTGAAATATCTAATGCAAAGAATGCTAATAGCAGCACAATTGAATCTGTTAAGAGTGCAATTAACAGTGCTAATGATGCCTTTGAACAGCTAATTGCTGCTTTAACTAAACTTGCTGGTGCTACTGGAAATACTGTTATTGCTAATGGTACTGATGCTGCAGCGGCGGCTGGGGGTGTTACTGCAGCTGCTGACGAGGCTAGTGTTCAAAGAAGTTAAAGTTATTATTGAGACTGCGGAAAAGTCTGGAGTAAAGATTAATGCTGGAGATGCTGGTGGTCAAGTAGCCGGTGGTGGTGCTACTGCACCCGCAGCACTTGTTGGTAAAGCCAATGCCGCAGCACCTGATGCTAATTCTGGTCCTGCTCTAGCAGCTGAAGTTGCTAAAGCTGATCCATGGGCTATGATTGATAAGATTAAAAATACTAAAGTCAAAACAGGTAATGTTTCTGGTGACAATACTAATGAAGCTGGTGCAGTTAAAGCAGCTTCTTCAAGTGCAGTAAATAAGGTTTTAGGAGTACTTAATTTTATAATTAGGAAAACAGTATCAATCAATCTGGATAAGATAAGAGAAGCTGTTAAGGGAATACAGTACTTTGAGACTACTACTGAATCAACTGAAGCTAGTGCCGCTCAACCTACTGCTATTAAATAAATTATCTAATTAAATTATCTAAATAATAAAGTCATTTGAGGAAAACTTTTCTTTTTATAAGAATTGTTTTCCTTTTTGGCATTTTAGTATATTAAGTATTTGTATTAAAGATAAGACAGTAACTTTTATTCAGTGCCATATTAATTAAGTATAAGTAAGTATTATAAGATTAATTTTGTTTGGTATGTAATTAATTTTATTGTGTTAAAATAATTTTAAATTGTCTTTAATTATTACAGAATAAAATAATTGAGGTTTTATGAAATTTATTTTTGTTATTTAAATTATATGGTATATATTAGATTAAATAATTATTATATTTCAATATCGAGGTTCAATAATTAGATAATCTAATATCCCAGGAGGGAGATATGAAGAGAAATATTTTAGCAGTATGTATGTTAGCATTATTATGTTTGTTATCGTGTGATGTAAATGTTCTTAATGATTTATTAAATGAAGTAAGAAAAAAGGTTTTAGATGAAAGCAAAGATAATAAAGATTTAAAACATGAACAAAAAAATCAGGAACAAAAAGAAGTTGTTATAGATGATTTTGAGAAAGGAGTAGAAATGCAACAAGATATGGAAGTAAAGCCTGTTAATTTGGGATTTGCGGTGTCTAAGCAAGAGTATCCATACTATGTTCAAGAAGAAGTAATAAAAATAGAAGAAAAAGATTTAATTCCAAGTACTAATGAAGAAAAGTAAGCCCAAGCAGAAATTGAAAAAGTAAAAAGAGCTATTGGAGATTCTATATGTTCTCAATTAATTGAAGACGCACTTAAACTCAAAAGTGAGCATGAGCTATTGGAATCTAGTTTTTATGAAACATGCTCAGAGATTCAAAATAAAATAGGGATTTATCCTAGAGATAATGGGACAAAGAGACAGAAATTGATTCAATTGCGCAATCAGTTAAATGAGCAAAAGTCTCAGATTGATATGTTTAGGATTCAAGTTGATAGTGGTCTTGACGAACGAAGATCCGCAGAATTCTTCGTTAATAAGTCTCAAGAGACTTTAAAAGAAGCTATTACTGAAAGATTAAGAAATAAAAAACGTAGAATTTACTCATCAAGAAGAGGGAATAGAGATTTATTAGCTCTAAAGTCAAGAAGTGAAGCAGAGAATGTTTTAAGATTATTGGAATCTTCTTCCGGGAAAATAGGAGAAGCAATGGGAAGAAAGAGATAGAGGAACTCATTAATGAGGCAAAGTCTGTTCTAGGGAATCTTTGAAGATAAAGGCTGAAAGATTTAAATATTTTATAATATTAGTATTTACAATAAGAGTTCCTTTGTAAGGGACTCTTCCTAGCATTTTATTTAAATAAGTTTCTACAAACTATATAATGATTTAAATTGAATAACTGTTAAATTATTTTAAAGCTTTGAGGGGTAATTATTTTTGAATATTGATATCGAAAAAGATGATTTATTAAATAAGGAATATAAGGTTTTAGATAAAGGCTTTATCAAACTTGTTGATTATATGGAGTAGTGGTATAAAATTTCATATCGAGGTGAGAGCATTGTTAAAATGATGAGTGTATAGAGTATTTAATAAGAAATGAATATACAAGTCTATTTGAATAAGTGGTGTTTGATTTTTATGTTAAAGACCTTATTATGTTGACAAACTATAGTTAATCAAGAGGATAAATTATTTGTAAAGGCTATTGGATTTGAAGAAATTTAAAATAAAAAATAATAATAAAGACTTATAGGTAAAGGCAGTAGTAAAAATAAAGGTCATTTAAAGTATAAGATTTTTTTGTGATTTAAAAGGTCAAACAGTGAATATGTTTTTTTGGTTATGTATGTATATACAGATTGTACTAATTGATATTAATAATTTTATCATTTTAGAAATTATCTAAGGTTGTAGTTGTTTGCATTGAAACCACAACTTAACAATATTAAGATAAAGGTAATAGTTTTAAATTAAAAAATAAGTAATGATAATAGTAAAAACGCATATTATGTCTCTTTTTTTGAGATATATGGATTTTATTATAATAGGTGTAAATACTTGTATAGTAAGAGAGAATAGAAAAGTCAGGAATTTTAATTAAAATAATTTGTATTTTAGACAAAGTGATATACATTTTAGATTAATAATGATTATTATTTAATATAATTTGATATCCCAGGAGGGAGATATGAAGAGAAGTATTTTATCAGTATGTATGTTAGCATTATTATGTTTTGTATCATGTGATATAAATGCCCTTAATGAATTGCTAGATAAATCAAGAGGAAAAGTTTTAGAAAAAAATAAAAAGTTAGAAGATTTAAAATCTAGAGAAGGAAATCAAGAGATTAAAGAAGAGCAGGTAGATATTGTGGTAAGTATTGAAGAGGGTGTAAAAATAAATAAAAACTTACAACGAGAAGGTATTGAACTAGGACTTAAAGATGGAAGACCTGAAGAGGTAGCAGAGCAACAGTTTGTATCTCAATCTAATGCATTAACTAAGGAACAAGAGAATGAACTTGTTAGTTACGATTCTGAGGCTAATGAAATTAAGAGTAAAGTTGATGTTTTATTAGTAAGTTTTGATAAAATATATGGAGAGTTAAATACATCATTGTCAGAGCTTGAGAATATGGAAACTGATATTGTAAATGCTAAATTTGCTTTTGATAAGGTGAGAACTTCTGGAAGTGATATTGAGCAAAATGTGAAGATAAATTTACATCAAGCAATTGATAAAGTTAGGAATAGTAGAAATATTGCAATAGCACTGTATAAGGATAAACTTAATACATTGGGACTTTCAAAATCTAGTGCTGAGAGTGCAAATAGTTCTATTGAGTCTGTTTTAAGACACTCAGATCAGATAAGGTTAGATGGTTATTATAATGTATATCTTTTGACACATTGTATGTCAGGTGCAAAAACTAGTTTTAATAGTGCAGAAAATATGTTTAAACAAGTAGAATCAGAGATGGATAAACTTAGGAATGCGATGAAAGAGGCAGAGGAAGATTTTGCTGATTTAAAGAAAGCACATCAAGCATTAGGGGTGAGGTAGTACTAGAGGTAAAATTCCCTAGCCTTCCATAATTTTATTTGTTATGGATTTTTTTATAAGTGGTATAAATTAAATTTATTAGCTTGAACTTGAGTTTGAAGGTTCAAGCTAATAAATTTATTACTGTATGAATTAACTAAAAAAATATTAATGTAATATCTTAGTCAAGTTAAAGTCAAATGATTTTGTATATTTTAATAGCAATTTGAATTTTATTCAAATTGCTATATCTTTAATATTAATTTTTAAAGGAGAGAGAAATGAAATCCAAAAATAAATATTTAGCTTTGGGATTACTTTTTGGTTTTATCGGTTGTGATTTATTTATGAATGATGAAATGAAAGAAAAATCTCTTGGTTTGTTTGATAAGGTGACCTCTATCTTAGATGCTAGCGAAAAATCTATTGGAAAGTCTACAAAGAAAAGAAGAAAGATTTCCAAAAAGAGACTTTCTGCTCGTCGTGTTAAGAGGTCTGATAATAATAGTAATTTAGTACAAAATGTAATGTCAGATGATATGACTAGTGATCTTCAGGATGATATACATCAGGATAATGTAGTAAAGAAATCCACACTTGAGGATAGTCTTGAGATAAATGATAGTCTTTTTAATGAGGAAAGCCCAAGAGTTGAATTATCAAGTAAAAAATCTGAGCTTAGAGAAGGAGGGATACAAATTCGACAAAATGTAGAGAATAAAGATTTAATCACCACTGGTGTTTCAACAATATATGGTTCCTCTTATGATCATGCAAAAATGGTTTATGGAAGTTCAACTTTCCTTAGCAGTGAAAGTGGTGAATTAAAGGAGACTATTGAAAGGAATGAAATTGATTTTACTATAGATTCTGATTTAAGACCAGAAGATATTGCAGGTTCAAACACTATTTCATATACAGATGAGATAGAAGAAGAAGATTATGATCAATATTATTTGGAAGATGATGAAGAAGATCAATATGATGAAGAAGATCAATATGATGAAGAAGATATAAGATTAGACAATAGATATAAGTCCTATTTGGAAGGTGTTAGATATAATGTAGGTTCAGCAATTGGTATAATTGATAAGGTGTATAATAATTACAAATTATTTGAGGAGCAAAGAACAAGAATGTATTCTACACGTCTTGATGCTGATACCAAAGCTCAAGCTAAAAAAGAAGCTGAAAAGTTTACAAAAGAAGAACTTGAGAAAGATCTTAATGCCCTGTTAAACTACATTCAAGTGAGTGCAAAGACCGCAACAAATTTTGTATACATAATGGAAATACATGCAAAAAACAGATTAGATAAACTTGAAACAGAAGTAAAATCTTTAATTTCAAAGGTCCAAGGACAGTCTGATCCATATGAAGGATATAAAACAATAGTAAGAAATAAATTTTTACAAATGAAAGATTCTCTTGAGGTAGTACAAGGATCTGTTGATAAAGATGGTCCTTATTATTAAAAAGTAATAATAGGATTATTATTTTGTATTTAACAAAAGGTTACAGTATTATGTAGCCTTTTGTTGATTTAAAAATATATAAGTTATGATTCATCAGTTCATTTATTATCAATGATATTAGTTATAATAGAAATTATGTATTGAAAAAGTTTTGACTATGAATATTACTAGAGATATATCAAATTCTTTTTAATAAGATGTAGTTTTTCTCTTGTGGGATCTTTAGTTTTTTATTAAATTGTCTAATGCAATTATTGTATGAATAGCATAGCTATCAATTGATAATAAAATAGTTAGAGTAATAAAATCAGTTTAAATTGAATAAGGGAAAAATAATTTAATAATCTTTGTTGTATAGGAGGAAGGAATTTAATCAAATATGGATGAGGAAAGGACTAAGGTTTGTGAATAAAATTAGTACTATTTATAGATGAGTTTTTATAATTTCATTTCATTGAAATTGAGCATTTATAACAGATAAATAATCTTTTCATAGGAAGTTGAATATTGCAGCTGAGAGATCATTATTTGGTACTTTATTGAAATTTACTTTAGCTTCATTTAAGTTCATAAACAGATGAAAAGTGTCTTATACTTTTTAAGTTTTCATTGATTATTATCAAGAATGTTTTTAATTTTATAGTCATTTATAGGTTCAATTTTATTGATCAAGGCTTTTCCTAAAAATTTGAATGTGTCTTTTGTTGTGCATTTAGGTTATTTTGTAGTCTTTTCTTATAATCTTGAGAAGAGTCTTTTTTTACAAGGTGATGTTATTTTTGCTATTACATGGTTATTTATAAAATCTCTATTATCAATAATGATATGTTTACTTATATATATTTATATGATTTAAAAAAAGTGTTTTTTAATTGATACTTGATCGTTATTATAAATATATGATTGATCACTATTATTTTGTATAATTTATTTTGATTATCTATAGAAATGTATGTGATAGTCCTTGTCATGGATGGATACTGCTGAAATTTAGTATTGGTAATTAATTTATTTAGGTTTATATTGTTATTTGTTTAATCATTATCTTAAGTAGCTGTAGTCTGCACATAATAAAAGAAAAATTAAGTATTAAATTGATTATGGTGTAAGTGATGTTTTTGAACAGCTAATTATTGCTTTAACCAAATATTGCTGGTATAGTAAAGAAGATATTCTAATTGGTGGTTATATAATGATGGTGTTGCACTTACTTAAGCTGATAAGTTTGACTATAATTCTCAAAATGTGTAATTAATTGCCAATTAATAATGTTGGTGTAAAGATCAATGTTGACCTGGCAGAAGGATGAATAGCAGCAGTTAGCTTGTTGTATCGCATAACAAATGAATAGTTAAAAATCAAAGCCATCTTGCATTGAAAAGAAAGGCTTTGATTTTAAAAGTGCTAATTATTAGCTATGTCTATAGTTTTAGTAATTTGATCTGTTATATCTGTCTATTAAACAATTTAAATCATGATTTAAGTTATAAACCGATATTGCATTATTGTCCGTTTGAACTATTAAATCATAATTATTTATAGAATCTTTGAACTGATCGATTGTTATTTTAATTTCGTTAATGAGGAAAAGCGCATATCCGTATTTTTCTGAAGATTTATAATCTTGCTTTATGTTATCTATTGTGTAGCTAGTAATTGTATTAATTTAGAGTATGCTATAGTAGCTGATCTAGGTGCACCATAATCTTTTTTTTCTTTGGATAATAGTCTGATAAATTTTGTATGTTTATTATTTGCTTCAGTATAGATTTTTTTTATACTCATTGGTTGTGTTATATCTTCATTTCCAAGAAGTTGTAGTGCTTCCATTAGGTTTTTAGTAACATCATTATCATTTGTATTCATTTTTGTTATGAATAGATGTTTATAATTTGGTGTATTAAAGTCATATCCACTATTGATTAATTGTTTTTGTGTGTGTGTGATTTTTTCTGCTTGCACCATTTTTTGCATTATTGAATCTAGTATAGGTTGCATTTTAACTTTAAAAATATTATCATCATAGTCATTATTTTTTTTGTTGTTAATAATTAATTTGTTGGTTTTTGCAGTTCTGTTTGAAGTAACATTATTTTTGTTCTTAGAGACTTTTAATTCGTTTTTATTTTTTTCGGATTCTTTTTGTTTTTTTTATCAATTTCTTCTTTAATTTTTTTGTTAGGATTATTATCTTTAGGGTTTATTTTTTGAGTTTCACTTGTTGTGATTTTATCATAATCAGAGTTATTTGAATTAATCAAATTACCTTGATTTATATAATTTGATTCATCTTCAAAGTCATCTTCAAGAAGATTAAAGCTGATGGCTTCTTTGTTGGAAAATTTATTAAATAGTGTGGTATATTTTCCTTTAATTTCATCATTAAAGAATAAATTACAACTAGTGAAACTTAAGCTTAAAAGCCCTATAACAAATAAATGTATGATCTGTAATTTCACGTCTATATCCCCTCCTCTATATTTATAGATAATATAAACTATATCTTAGCATACAATAAGAAATTGTAGCTTTAATGGATAGAGGTTTGATTAAAAAAGATAGGAAAAGTTATTAAATAATAGCTAACTTAATGATAAAAATCATTTTGAATATTTACTGAAATTAATGCTGTATATTTGAGAATTGAATCAGGAAATATTTTTTTTCATGTATTGAAATAGTTATAAGTAGAGTTAGTTATGACTTTATGACTATTAATATAGTTGGTTTTAAAAGAATTCTTATATTGTACAATACAAATATAAATAT
>NZ_CP075391.1 GCF_023035875.1 Borrelia puertoricensis | reverse complement strand
ATTTAATTTTTATTAGTATAACATATATTGTTATTATTACCTCCTTCCCCCATCTCATACAATACAAACAAGTAAAAACCATTTTTTATTCCTTAAGAACATGTTACAATTTCTTACACACACAATGAAAAATTCAATTCTTATATCACTACACTTATTAATAATATATACCCATGCATGGAGTGAAAAATTTAATAATGAAAATATAAAACCACTACAAATAGGTATCGTTCAACACAATTATATAAATTTAACTCCTTATAATCAACATCACAAATATTACGCTTTCATTGGAATAACCATGACTTACAATGAATGGATTGATTTCAATATCATCCCCATTCACTTTTATCCCCACGATCCAACTTTATTCTCAAGTGTCTATTTTACTCTATCTATTTCTCTTTATATACTGAAATATCAAATACACATATATTCTTTTATTATCAATATCTTAGTAGGTACTCAATTACCTATAGCTCTTAGAGCTTCCATTATTACTGGTAACAATATTTCTGCTTTCCTTTTCCCTGCATTGCCTTTTGTCTCTATTAAACTTAGCATTCCAATTACTAATTTATTCTCTATCCTCTCTATATTTTCTTCTTCTCTACGTGAGTATTTTTTAGTCGATATAGCTATTACATTTCCTATCTAATTATAACAATACTGACCATTTTTAATAAGCATTTCCTTTTAACAAAACTAAGAATATTCATTCTTCTAAATTAAGTTTCTTAAACCCTTCTGGAATAAGCACAACATCAATACCTGAATTTAATGATTTCTTAATCGCATGCCTCAAACTAAAATTATTTACAATTGCCCCCATATCATACGCATCTGTCATGATAATACTAAAGATATTCAGATTATGTCTTATAATATCTACAATATCTTTTGACATACTACTTACATCTCCAGAAATCTTAGGAACAAGTACATGCCCAAGCATAATAAATTTTGCTTCCTTTCCAAAAAGAAATGGTATAAAATTATTTACCATTAAAAAATTTTTACTATAAGGTAATAAGGCCAAATCTTTATGGGTATCTACTTTTGTGCCTCCAAGTCCAGGAAAGTGTTTAACTACAGCAAAAACACCTTCCCTTTGTATCCCATCAATAAATGCCTCTACCATAAGACCAATATTATAAGATAAATACCCAAAAGTTCTGCTACCTAAGGGGCTATTTGGAGCAAATTTAGCATCTGCTACAGGTGCCATATTTACATTGATACCAAGTCGTCTAAGCTGTTTACCAAGAATTTCTCCAATCTTATATGCAAGCTGAGAATCTCCAGTCTTCCCAACAGATTCCATAGCAGGAAAATTATAAACTCCCAATTTTTTATTCTCACTAGCTCTACTAACCAGTCCTCCTTCTTCATCAACAGCAATCAATATATCAGAACCAAGATGTCTCTGTATCTCTTTAATCAACTCTTTGGTTTGTTGTGCATCCTTAAAATTCTCTCTAAATAAAATAATTCCTACTGGATTTATCTCTCTTATTTTATCAAGTTCTTCTTTACTTAGTGCTTGCACAGCACTAGGATTAGCAACATTCCTAATGCCAATAAAAAAACAACGTTCCCTCAAAAAGTTCTTAACATTAACTCTTCCTAAAAATTCATCAATATCTACAAGATCAAATTTATCATTTTCAAAATAATCATAATCTATATCAGGAATGGACCCTAGTAAAATCAAACTAGACAATAAAAGGCCAAATAACACAAATTTAAACATCCCACTTACCTCTCCTAAATACCAAATCATATTTATTCTTCAATGAATTATTAAGAGCATTATTTAAATATCTAGCAATATCAGAAATATTGCCCATAAATTTATCATTCATGTAATTACTCATAATAAGAGTATCAATAAATAATTTTGCGGGCAAAAACCTCTCTTCTCTATTGACCTCAAAAATTAATGGGTTATTTACTATTCTTATAGCTTCCCAAGTTATTTGCTCAATTGCAGTATATCTACCAAACTCTTTATCCTGTTCAATAATTCTCATAGGCATATCTGATATTATTCTATCTATATTTTCTATCAAATATTCTAAATTAAAAAGACCTGTAGCACAATTAAACAAAATCCTATCACCTCTACATTCAGCTTCAAAGACAGCTTCTTTAGAAATAACACTACCAATATCAACACAAGTTAAATGATTATCATCATCCAAGACTAAAACCCCACCTTTTGTATCTAGTGGTGTTTTAACACTAAATTCAAAACCAGAAGAACTATTAGTGATAGCCATTATTGCAAGAGTACATAAATTAACAGTAAAACCAATATTATCAACATTACCAATATACACAATTTTTTTCCAAAATTATAAAGTTTAAAATAAATATCTCTTAAAACTTTAAAATTTTGTCCATGACCAGCGGGTAAAGCCAAAAAAGTTCTCTTGCCATTAGTACAATAGCTAAAATATTCATATTGACCATCATCTAATTTATTATAACAATACACCAAAGGCTGAATCGCTGTCAAAATATCTGAACTTTGCAAACCACAAGAATTTAAATCTTTAATCAAATTATCATCAAAAATATTATCTAAAAAATTAAAAATCGGTTTATAAGTCCTAAAACTTGTCATCTGAAAAATCGAAGGCTTAATACTCTCACCATAAAGCTCACAATATCTCTTAGAAAGAACTAAAAGATGTCGCATTTTTAATGCTAAAAATGAAAATCCATAACTACCATCACTATTAACATATGCAGGTGTTATTCCCTTTGGCAAATGCCCAAACAACCTCCTAGCTTCAAATATTTTATCTGCATATAAAGAATACAATTCCTCATTAAAATCGTTATTTTTCAGTATATCAAAATAACTAGTCGCAGAACCACCATTTAAAATACCAAATGAGAGATAAGGATAAAGCAATAATCCTAGTCTCTCCAGATCATCACCAGTAAAAACATAAAAATTATTTTCTGATGATCCTGAAAATTTTGTAAAATCATCAATATATTTTTTCAAATTATGTTCAACAAGTTCCTTCTTAAACTTTAATTTAACAGAATTATTAGAAATACTTAAAATACTACCATGACTCTCATCGGGAAAATTATTAACAGATATGCTTAAAGTTTTAAGTTTGCCCATATTAAGCATATCAAGCATTTTTTTAGAAAAAACTTCATCGATTACTTCACACATAACAAAACCTCATTTAAGACAAGGTAAACAACAATTAACATATTATAAGAAGAGCAATAAATAATGTCTATTGTAATAGAATATGTTACTATAATCATAGTACTACAAATAAAGACAAATATTAAATAAAATATACTAATGAAAATGATTAATATTTTACATGTCTAAATTAAAATTAAATAAATTAAAAACCAAAGCCTTAGATTTTAACCTAAGGCTTATCTATTATTAAGGATTTGCAGGAACAGTTGCCTCATTTTTAATAAGATTAAACTCAGCATCGTAATTAACATTTACAATAGCTGCTCTATAAATATTATCAAGAGAAGACTTACTAAACGCCTCTTTAATATGCAATGAGTAAGCAGCATTAAAAGTATCGAATTTTTTTTGTACCTGCTGTTTTAAATGTTTATATCTAATAACATCTATAGCATCTATAGCATCTAAAGCTTCTGATTGTGCCTTAACAGAATTTAAATGAACTCCTGCAATTTGTTTAAGCTTATCAAAACCTAACTTACCTAACAAGAGAAAAATTTCCTCAGGACTCTCATAAGTCTTGTAACCTTCTCTCTTACCAATCACAGGATTCGTCACTGCAGCTGATATATACCGCATTACTGACGATTCATCCATAGGAACACCTTCTTTATCTGCTAAAAACTTTGCAATCTCTTTAAGGGATTTAGCATCATCTATAACCTCAATAAACTTAGTAACATAATCATCACCTATAACATTAACATACACATCATTATGAATTAACTCATTAAATAACCCTTTTAAATGCACCTGATAGTCTTTTTTGTAATTATCTAACCTCACTAGAAGATTCCCTGAAAATGGATCCACATGAATATCCTTGACAGATACCACAGCCTCTTCTTGCTTTTTTTGAATCTCTAAATAAACTGTTATCATTTCCTCAACCTTAGCAATACCTAAATTATTTAACAAACTAGAAAACTCAGAATCAGTATACGTCCTGTAATTTTTACCACTACCAATATTAGGATTAGTGACTATACTTCGTATAGTCCGCACTGCTGCTTGTTCTTTACTCAATATTCCAGATGGATTTAGCAATTCATCAAGACTATGCCTTGGTTTTATTCCAAAACCATTACCATGGATAGTTCCATGTAAATCCCCCTGGGGTTTGTCTAAAGATTTCAAACCACAACTTACAACTAGCAATAAAATTAATAAAACATTATGACATACTTCCTTAATCATTAAATATCTCCTTTTTAAGCTTAAATGAAATTATTACCATATAAAACCTAATATAATTATATTATATTAATACTATCTAATCTCCAAACGTTCACCACAAACTTACCTTAAAGATTAATTCTTAAATATTAATTTTTAACATTTTTTACCTACATAAATTAAAACAAGAAGCCCTAGAATTAACATCTAAGGCTTAATTACTCTTCTTAAGTATTAGTTTACTTAATCTGATAAAAGGATCTTAGCATCTTCTTGCACCGTCAATCTATCTCTCAATATTTGAAATTGCCTTTCTGAAATCTTTTCTACAGTAATTCAAGCATAATTTAGTACTTAAATATTTTTGCATGGAAAGTCTATAATCCTTTCAATCCTAGTAGCACCTAAACTCCCAAGTAAGCTCTCAAAATCAACAGCATTATAGCTTTTTAAACGCTATAATACGTTCAGCTGCGTTTTTAATTAAAACAAACTTACCATAATAATGAACATTCTGCATAAAGCTTAAATACAAAAAATCGGGAAAAAATTCATCAAATAATTTTTTCAAATGTAATTCATAGTTATTTCTCTCATCATTAATTTTCCCTCGTAATTGCTCTCTCAAGTCAGCATCATCAACATTATCAATCGCTGCTAAAGCTTTTACCAATGCCGCATCTTGGTTTCTTTGATCCTCTAGATAAACCAATATCATTGCAAGAATTCTATTATCACCTAACTTATTTAATAAATCATTAAACTCAATCTCAGTATACGTCCTATAACCTTCATGTTTACCAATCAAAGGATTAGTTACTATGTCTCGTATCTTATCAATTACAACCCGCTCATCATCAGACAGCCATGCGTATACATCCAAACCACCTTCAACTTTTGTAATCTCGTCTTTAAATTTAATCAATTCAGAAAAATAATTATCACCTATAATATTATTATATATATCATCAAAATTATCACTATCAAATAACCCTTTTAAATGCAACTGATACTGATTCTTGCGTTGATTAAGGTTATTTTGTAATTTGCCTCTTGACGTAGCGTCCTTAACATTTTTAATAGCCCTTTCAAATGATTCCTGAATGTTAACAACCTCTAAATAAAATGTTATAATTTCTTTGGTCCTATCTGCACCTAAGCTTTCAAGTAAATTATAAAACTCAGAATCAGTATAAGTCCTGTAGCCTTTAACTTTGCCAACATTATCATCAGTTATCGCAAGCCTTATATATGCAATTGATTCCCTTTCCTTACCGAATACCCCAAATTTGTCTAGAAGATTATTGAGCTTAATATCTAAATCCTCACCTGTTGCAATCATTCTCAAAGCATATTCCCCACCAAACTTGTCTAATTTCCTTATATGTTTTTTAATAGTCAAATTTTCTTCAAACCCAGTACTTCCTTGAAATTTTAAATCACAATTTATCACTAACAATAATAGAAATATTAATACTAAAAACGAACTGAAATGGCTTAACTTCATCAACCAATATCTCCTTTTTTAAGCTAAATTTGACCTATTATCATTAGATGATGATACATACGTTATATTAACATCATATCATAACTTGCAAGTTTATACGGATATTTATACGGATAAATATCCGTATAAATTTAAGGCTTAAACTTCTTTACTTAAGGCGTTGCATTGCTAAGTTTTGAATACCAGAATATCTATCCACAAAATTATTATTAGCAAATTTAGAACATACTCTATCAGGATCAAAAAAGGGGTTATCGAATGCATATTTTACAAATAATAGGTAACGATTTACTTCACTATTAAACAAACCTCGTATCCACTCTTTCACTGGACTCTCTTTGGCATTTTCTAAAGCATTTTTAATTCCTTCTTCTGCTTCCTTAATTCTTAAATGAAGATCCATTATCTCCCCAACCTTAGCAGCACCTAACCTACCTAACAAAAGTTCAAAATCAAACCCACGATACAATTTATAAACCTGCTTATCACTATGAATCTTAGAATCAGTTAATATTTTTCGTATATCATTAATTGCATTCTTTCTACTATCTGAGAATTCTTCGTAAAACTTTTCATACCGTATAATGAAGTTAGCACGGCTATTAAGCGTAGTAAAATTACCCGCATACAAATCCTTTACAACCCTTTTATACACCTCATCAGGATCATCGCTATTAAATAAAGATTTTAAATGCTCTTGATAGCCTCTCTTATAACTATCAAAAAGGCTCTTAAATCCTTTCCTTATTTGAGGTGTCCCAACACTCTCAATAACTACTTTAGCTTGTGATGATGCTTCATCTTGTGCTTTAAGATTGTTTAAATGAGCAATTATCATTTCCCTGACCTTAAGAATACCCATATTATCTAAAAAAAAGTCAAATAAAAAATTATCATAACTCTTATAACCTTTACCCCTAGCAATACTATCATCAGTTACTATAATTTGCATCCCATCAATTACTGACTTCTCCTCATCAGAAAGCTGTGCATATACATATCCAACCTCTATAAGGCCTTCTGCTCTTTGTTTAATCTTATTAAACTCAACATCATAATCATCAATTATAATGTTATTATAAATGTCATCAGCAATAGCCCTATTAAATAACCCTTTTAAATAAAATTTGTAATTATCCTTATGCTTATTAAAGCTATCTCTCAATTCCTGTTTGTTAAAGGATAAAGGTGCATTTAAAATAGCATTTCTGGCTTTTTCTTGTTCTTCAAGGACTTTTAAGTGACATTCGATAATTTTCTTTAATTTAACAGCTCCTAACTCATTTAACAGATTACAAAACTCAAGACTAGTATATGTCTTATAACCCTTATTAATACCAATATTAGCATCAGTTACTACACTGAGTATATAACCAACTGCTTCCCTTTCCTTAAGAGATACTCCAAATGTATCTAACAGATTGTTAAGCTTAACATGCAAACTTTTTTCTTCTTCGGTTAATTTAGGAACATTCTCTTCTAGATCCGTTAAATCTACTACTTCACTAAACTGCCTTTGCTCTACAACAGAATTTACACCCGTTAAATTCACTCCTTTACCAAACTTTCTTAAAGTTCTCTCTCCAGTAAAAATTTCGCTAAAATCAGAATCTTCTTGACCAAGATCTTTTCTTTGAGATTTTAAATCACAACTTATAAATAGCAATATTAATACTAAAAACAAAATGATATGCCTAATTTTTAACATTAAATCCCCCCCTTTTTCAAATTAAATTATTATATTATTATAATAAATATAATATATAATAACAGCTTATATTTGTGATCTGCAAAGATTTTATTTATTAATATCAAATATTATATACATTTAAGGCTTTACTTTCTTCACCTACTATTTTCAATCTTAATAATCTTTTAATAATCTTAATTTAAACTAATTCAAGGATTAACTACCACTACCTGCCGAGCACCACTTACATTGACAGCTAAGGCATTGCTTGTAATAACATCAAAGACCCTAGATATTTATTAATATCATTTGTAAGCTGAAAAAACAATTCACCTGAAGATTTATTAAAAGCCTCTCTTATATGAGAATCATAATCACTTTTTAGGTTATTAAAACTAACTTGAAAGTCTTGTTTTACTGCAACATCAAAAATAATATCTATAGCATTCAAAGCTTCATCCTGATTAATTTTAATATCTCGATAAATATCTATAATTCTAACAACACAATAATTATCTAAACTATTTAACATACTATTAAACTTATCTTTGTCATAAATAACTAATTACTTCTTTTGCATAACAGCTAAAACATCATTTTTAATGGTTATAAAATTCGAATAATCTTATTGATACAATGTCATTTCATATACTTGTAATTTATAACAAAATTATGATTGATACACATTTTTTCTATACACATAATTTAACTGATATATGTCTAATATATGTTATATGTATAATATGCATTTATGTGTATAATGAAATCAATAACTAACTTTAAAGTTAGGGAGGAGAATATTTTGCAAAAAAACGCGCTTAACAAAACTATATTAATTATATGGATAGGCTTAAGCTTAAATGCTTGTACCCTAAATCCAAAAAAAAATCAAGATAATTCAGGTTTAGTTTTTCAAAGAAGGATATCTAATAACTTAAATCCAAAATTAAATCCAAACAACCCAAATTTTAGGAAAAAAAAAGAGTTTAACAAACCTACATCAAAACATGGATTATTCGATGATTTAGTAACTTTTAAAGGCGATGCGAGCAAGCCAGACAATTATTATTTCAAGTCTTATATTAAAGAATATGATGTTAATTTCGATCTCTTTATGAATCATAAATTTTATCGTATAACAAAACACAACGCGATTAACCCAGAAAATGAACAATCTGGACAACTAAAAAAATCAAACTATTATTTCCTAATTACTTATTTCAAAATGATCTCAAAGATTTTTCTGAAGTTGAAGACTACAAGCTAAATTCTATTGATCTATGCTTAAGTTTTGAAAGTCCAGGGGGTAAAACTATAGATATAGTCTTTTCAGGAATTAGAGATGACATAATGAAATTTTCAAAAGCACTAAAGAAAGACGCGGATAAAGTACCACAAAGTTTCTCATTCAGATTTTTCATAGATAATAAATCTGAAGCAGATACTGGTTATTACTTCTACAAAACAAAAATGGGTAAAAACTCACAAGAATTTATAAATGATAATAGCACTCGTCAACGCGAAAATGAAATCTTTAAGCTTATAAACAGAGAAGGAATAAATAAACTTAAACAAATTGCTGATCAATTTTCACCCTTAACCGAACTGAAAAAATTCATTACAAGTGAAAGATTTAACAAAAGTGAGATTTAAACAAATTAAAAAACATAGGTTCTATAAGTTAATTTAACAAACAAACACCATTTAGGTATTTGTCTGTTAAAATTCATAAAACAATAATTAAGCCCCCAAACTAAAGACTTTAGAAAAAATTCATCTAAAATTTAAAATAAAAGAACAAAAATTTTAGAATCAAAACTCTAGACTTTCAAAATACATTTTGATAATATTTAAATTATACTAAGTATCAAAATATATTTGGTATAATTTCAAGATAAAGGATAAAAGATGAAAAAATACATATTCATATTTCTAATATTAATTGGAATGCTTTCATGTGAGTCTTTAGATGAAGATACTGAAGACAAATCTAGTTATTATAAAGACGGATATAAAGACGAATACAATAAAGAAAACAAATGGTAAAAATTTGCACAAGAAAGCAAAAATAAAAATTTACAAGCTTTAATAACTCCAAAAGAAAGATTTAATATCTTTCTTAAAACAGGTATTGCTCTTAAAAGCTTTACACGTTAATATTGCCACCATATTCTGGTGGCAAATTTTATTCTTATTTCTAAGATAAAATCTTAAAACACTTAATGCTAATAGTACTTTTAAAAATTAAATTCTTAAAAAAAATTAAATTTTTTATACTTTTATTATTGCAGATCATTAATTAAACATGTATAATATAAACACGTAATAAGAATGCGATTATAAGGTTAAAGTGTCATAAAGTGTATAAAACAATATTATCTTCATTTATTCTCTTAAGATTCTCATGTGGTACTTTTTTAAAAGATAAGTACCTAGGAGAATCTGAATTTAAAAATACAGAAAAAGCCAAAGATAAATCTATATCAAAAGAAAAGGATAGCTTCACATCCAAAAATAATCTGTTCTAACTTAAAATTTAAAGCAATGAAAATGAAATTTTATTTAAAAATATAAACGAATCTCATTTTTGTATTCTTCTCACCTTGGAGACCCTTTAGGTTTAAAGGGTCTCTTTTTTAAGAGAAATCAATTCTCTCGTAACAGAAACCAATCTAATTGTTCACAAATCCTCACAAAAATTCATACTGTAAACATTACACTTCCCCAAAATATATAGCCATACAGTAAATATTTAAGCGGTTCCTTAAGCAGTACCAACTCATAAATTTACTTAAGAATTACTCAGTAAAATTTAAACTAATTGAATTACAAAAAAATAATATTATAAATATAACAAAAAAATATTGAATTTTAAATTTTTTTAAATATTTGACAAAAAAATATAAATTATGTATTAATTTTGCTAAATATGCTATAATTTAATTCTTAAGGCAATTAAAAATGGATATTAAAATAGATGATGAATTTAATATAATTTTTGACAATGATTTAAAAATAGTAGATGGGCTTGATGAACAAAAGCAAAAATTATTATTATACCTAAAAACACCCATTGGTAGTCTTTATAATAAAAACTACGGTCTTAACTTTACTTTTTTTTTAAAACTCTTAAAGACACAAAAAGAAGAAGATATCAAAACTTTTTTTGCAAACACTTTAAGAAGTCTCAATATTGACATATTAAATATCCGAATAAAAAAAGAAAATCAAAAAATAACATTACAATTTTTCCTAGCAGGGGACACGCTAAGTATGGAATACAATATATGAAAATAATATTTGACGAAGAAATTGGGGTTATTACAAAATCAATAGAAGAGATACAAAATATAAAAAAAGAAATACTTAAACAAGAATATAATATTTCGATAAAAGACAACTCAATATTTGACATAATAAACTACCCAAGTTCTGCAATTGATATAGAGATAATTAAAGTTTTAAATGAACTATTTGCAACACTTAAAGAAGGAGGGGAATACTTTAAAAGTTTACAAGAATCCCTAAGCATACCTAAAAGTTCAACTTACGAAGCAATCAAACAAGCACTACTAGCAGTTCCACATATAGAATATGCAAATATCATAAGTTCATCAGGAACGATTGCAATTCACATAATATTTAAAACTGAGTACAGAGAAAACCAAATCATTGATAATCAAACACAGATGAATATTTGGAAAGCAATATATTATACTGCCCCAAGCGGAACAGCATTTCAGGGACAAATAGAACTTGAGTTTTTAAACAAAAATGGGCAAAAAAAGACATATAAGTTTAGCTTAGGAATAATTAAATACGCATATTTAAAAGTACTATACAAAACCGAAACAAAGGCAATGTATAAGGAAGTAGCTGGACAAATAAAAGAAATTTACAAAAAAATTATAAAAGATAAATATAAAGATATGGGCATTGCATTAAGGCACCAAGATTTTTTAAGTCCTGTAAGCACAATTAAAGGAATTAAAAGCATGCGCATCGGTGTTTGCATAAAAAAAAACTTAGAGACTAAAATAACAGAAATTGAAGAATCTGGGTTTAATTTCAATACTGATGTTGAAATTAAAGAAAATGAACTGATATCTTTTGATGAAAATTTAAGACTCATAATTGACAAAGAATAAGGTAATGAAAACAATACCACAATTTTTACAAAATACACAGATTGCAAAAATCATACAAAGCGAACTTAACTTCAAAAAACAGCTATTAGCAGAGCTTAAAGAACTACTTAAAAATTTTAACACAATTAATTTACAAGAAAGCATCAATTCAAGATACATTGCATTGATGATGCTATCACTATTTAATGCATTTCACTTAAAAAAAGGACTTAAAAAAGACCTAATCAATTCTCTTAAAGCATTAATATTTGCAATAAAATCAATAGGCACAGATGAGAGTTTTCATTTACTCTTCAAGGCATTTTTGCATGCAAGAGTTGAGGTAACCATAAATCCAAATACACCTGGAGAGATTATTATCAAATTAATTGATAATATTAGGTCACCTATTAAATTTAAAATAGCTGGCAAAATTAATGGAAAATTAAAAATTATTATAGTTAAACACAAAGGAAAATTTAAAAAACTTGCATCTAACTATATTCCAAAGGACTTTAAAAACTCAATATATGAATTTATAAAATCCCTAATTCCTGCTGGAAGAACTATTAAAATTTTTGACACTTATGATAAAGAAATAAAATAAAATTCAAATATTATATTGTTTAAAAAAATAAGGAGATTATATGGACTATGAAAATAAAGAAACAGAAGAAATAATACAAATAAAAGATTTTAACAGAAAAACCAAAGTCAATGAAAACGACCTAATTCCCATTGACGATATTGTTGAAGAAACTTATGCAATTACATACAAAAATTTACTTGAACAAATAAAACAAGATACATTCTACGGAGGATTTGAATATTTCAAAAAGGTCATAAGAGAGATAATATCTAAAGAGCTGATTGAATACGAATCTCACATAGAGAAAATGTATTTAAAAATCATCTCTAAGCTAATAGGACTCAAAACAGAACCAAATAGTATTGAATTTAATGATCTCCTTAACAAACTTAAGGAAACATTAATTGAAGATTTAAAGATATCTGGAAATAATGTAAAATCAAGCCAAATATCAACCTACAATCCAAATAAACGAGAATTTGAGTTAGTTGAATTTCAAACCTTAATTGAGAATTTAAAAGAAATTTTTACAGAAATCACTAATTTAGAAAAACTTAAAGAATATGCAACAAAGACTTTTGCCAGAATAGATGATTTCCAAAGAGTAAATAATGCAATAGGTGAGCTTTACATAAAGAAGAACAATCTTTACAAAGAATTAAACATTGCAGCACAATTACTAGGATCTAGTAATTTCGAAGATAAAGAACTAGAATTTATTGCATTCAGTAGAAGCAGAGGTGCCTTAAAAAGATTAACAACACACTATTATTTACAAGGAGTTCCTGCAAATTTTAAATATTGGGGAATATTATCCACAAGTGATACTTTTTATTCTTATAACGAATTTGCTGAACAGTCACTAAATATAGACATTAAAGGTGACCAAGTAGAATTAAGATTCCCAAGAAACTTGAAAGATCAATACATCTACCTTAACATAAACCTTGATATCAAAAGTTCTACAGATACTAATGTTAATATGACAAAAAGGATCAACCTTAAATTTTCAGAAAATAATACATCACAACATACAACTTTCTATTTTTACAGTGGAAAACAACACAATATAACACAACCAATTCTTACAGGATGGTATAAATTAGACTATGCCTTATTAAACAATGATTTAAATCAAGATATTCCATATCTTAATAAAGTATAGTTTTGGACATTTAATTTTTGTTAAATTTATGTTAATATATCAATATAACAAAATTGAGTGGTTTATCTTTCAAATACAGAATAATACATCTAACACACATTTAAAATGGAGGACAATATGAATACGGTATTTGACTTCTTATCAAATATTGCCGAGACAAAACTTATAATCATTGGAGGATTTGTATTACTTATACTAATACCTTTAACGCTACTATTAAGACCTGTCATGAACGAAATAGTTAAGATAATTAAGCATTTCTTTGACAAAAAAAAATAAAATTAAAAATTTAAGGAATAACTTATGTTAAACAAAAACAACACCAATTTAGGAATAATTTTTCTTCAAAATCTAATGGAATTTCTTGGATATAGTGATACCCCAAATGAACAAATTTTTGAGATAGGCATAAAAAAGGCCATTGATATTTACAAATACATGAACACCATTTACTTAAATTCACTGCAAAAAATGGAAGTTCAAGAACACAAACAAATCATTCTTGAACTTGAAACCATACTTAATAAGATTATGAGGCTTACTGATGCAATTAATAATGACGCCAATCCTTCTTTAATTGAAGAATTACGACTTGAACGCAATAAACTTATGTCAACTAAGGCCCAATTACTCAAAGAAGAACTAGAACAGGATATGAAAGGATATAAGAGAGTAGACAAAAAAGGAGGTAAAAAGTGAACAAAAAACTAATTCTAAACCTAATAATTTTATTGCAATTCATTATATTTAGTATGATATTTAGTTGCACTTCAATAGCCACACTACCAGAAGAGCCTAAAACACCTACCGAACTTACACTTAAAAACTTAAGCATATATGAAGCAAAACTTGCAAGTTATGCACTGTATCTAGAAACATTTTTAACTCGCACTAAGCAAAAATTTAGGGATCAAAATTTTCCAACATTTAATCTATTAGATGCCACTGTTTTAAGAGCAGAACACACATTAGAAGCCATTCAAGAAAACATAAAACACTTACAACATTACATAAACAATACAAAACCCATAGCTTCTGCGGTATACAAAAAATATAGTAAATTAAAAAAGTGAATTTAAAAGTAAGTAAATTTAAAAAACAACTAACATCTTTACTCTTTTAAAAAAAAGTCCCAAATAGGGGCTTTTTTTTAAGTCTAAATTTTTAAGTATATAAGGATAAGAAAACATATGTACATATGCTTAGTAAAACTTCAACAAAAAATAAAAAACATTATAAAGTTAAATAGAATCAACATGACTTGCCCTTAACAAGGCTCGTCCATTTCTAATTAATTTTAAATAAATATTATTAGTACTTTTTGTTCTTAATATAAGTCGTTTATCTTATGATATAGCAAAAACATAAGTTTGTAAAGTATTTTACAAATAAATCAAACAAATAAAAAAAGAAAACTAATATTTAACTCTATAAAAAATAAATATTAATTTATTTTCATATTTGCTAAAACAAGTATTTACTTTTAAGATAAATTGTATTATTAATTAAATTAAGATTTATAAATACTTATATTAGGAGTAAACAGTGAAAATCAAAAGCATAAAGGGTAAAACCAATAGATATCAATACAATTTGATTGTACTCATATCCACACTTAATTTCATTAACTTAAAACTTAATCAATACACACAAAAAAACATTTTATATTTTTTCAATGGCAACTTAAAGAGAAACGATCAAAAAACAGTCAAGATTAAAACATTACAGAATTATCTATACGCACTTGAGAAAAAGTTTAAAATCACACGCAACTACTGCAAACACTTAGGCAAAAAATGCGGAAGTGAAGTTTATTATACTCTACAATACTCAAAGAAAGAGTGTCATGCTAAGATAAACTCACATTTCAGGAATATAAGAAAAGAAAAGATAGACCGGTTTAAAGAAAGGGTGGCTAAATACGAAAAAGAAAATGGGAGTCTAAAATGGGAGTGTATTAATAGTAATAATAATAATAAGAGGGAAAGAGACATACTGATTAAATACATAAGTAAATGCAATTTCAAGATTGATCTTCCCTTCTTTTTATTAAACTTAAAAATAGATAGGACAAGAAAAATAGAACTTATAAGGGAAATAAAAAGGCATGAGAAGGGTTTAAGAGCACTCAATAGAGAGGATTTATCTCTAATAAAAGATGAAATTAAGAAGGGTCAAGAAGGGTGTATTAGAGCCTTTTTAGAGGAAAGGGGATACCTAAATAGAAGTTTTCAAAACAAGAGTAATAAAAAAGAGCTCAAGGCAAGAGAACTTGAAGAAATACTGAATGTGAGGGAAAGAGAACTTAAGGGACAAAATTACGATGAAGCAATATTAAGAGAAGAAATCAGTAAAATATACGAAGCTTATAAAGAAAAGCCCCACTTTATCATAGAAAAAGACAAATATGAAGATTTAAATCGTCTAATAAGGAAAATCAAAATCAATGCCAAGATTTGTGAGAAGCAAGAAATCAAAGCGGATGATATAAAAAACAATATTTTTAGTATATTATTAGAACAGTTGAGGTATAAGGTAGATATTGGCGTATTAATACCTGCATTAAAGAAATTTATTAACGCCAAAGATGAGTTAAAGTATAGCAAAGTAGTTGATAATACATATTATTACGAATTGCTTAAAATAATAAAGTAAAAAATTAATGATACCGAGGAAAAGGAAAGATGGTGGCTTTACTAGAGTTATTGAAGCAGAAAAAAAAGGAGATAGATCCCAACAATAGGCAAAAGGGAAAACATAATATTTTCTCTAAAGTTGAAGAGATTAACAACCGTAGGATATATCATACTAAGATTTTCAACGATTTTTATACATTTGGAATAAGTAAGAATGAACCAACTAAGTTTTTCATCTCTCTTAGAGGAATTTTTAACATAGAGGATATAAGCATGTTTCATTTATTTTCTATCAGAGACGATGATAATTTTTTTGGTATTTATTATGGAATTAAGAAATTAGACAAGGCCTTTTTGGTAAAGAATTTTAATAAAAGAGAGACTTATACTTTAAGGAAATGTGAGTACATAGAATTTAGGTTTAAAAAAGGTGGGGTTTTTTGTTATTTAAGTGGGCTGCATAATTTATTAAAAAAAGATAAGATTGAGAGTTCCTACTATCAGACTTTACTAAGCATACTCCTAGAATTAGAGCGGGAACTTTATGCATTTTATGGGAAAAAATTGCCAGAAGGGGGTATCATTCCAAGATGGATACAAAAGAGACAAAAGTAATTACAGTAGCATCAATTAAAGGTGGGGTGGGTAAGAGTACTACGAGTCTGATATTTGCAACACTTTTATCGCAGTCTTCTAAGGTGTTAATTATAGACATAGACACACAAGCATCAACGACCAGTTATTATTTTAAAATAATAAAAGAATGTGGGGTAGATTTATTTAATCGGAACATATACGAAGTTTTAATATCTAATCTTCATATTGATAATGCTATTATAAATATTAGTAGTAATTTAGATTTAATACCAAGTTATTTAACTTTGCACAAATTTAATTCAGAATCGATTCCATACAAGGAATTCAGATTAAAGGAACAGTTAAAGTTATTGGGTTTTGAGTATGATTACATAATACTTGATACTAATCCTAGCTTAGATTTTACTTTAACTAATGCTTTAGTATGTAGCAATTATATAATTGTACCAATTACGGCAGAGAAATGGGCAGTCGAGAGTTTAGATCTGTTTAATTTTTTCATAGAGAAATTATCTATAAAAGCTCCTATTTATTTACTTAATACCAAATTTAAAAAGAATAATACACACAAGGAATTGTTAAATATTTTGAAAGAAAATGATAATTTTTTAGGTACAATATCTGAGAGGGAGGATTTAAATAGGAAAATTGCTAGGAATGATGTTTTTGATCTAAGTAAAGATTACATAAGGGAGTACCAAGATACGCTTTTAACTTTAATGAATAAGATAGGCATTATGGCTTAAGCTAAAGTTATAACTTACGTACACTTAGTGTACGTACAAAGCAAAGGAGGGTTAGAAATGGGCATAGAGGTTAATAAGAGGAATTTAGCTAAAGAGATTACACCTGAAGAACAGATATCTATTCACTATAATAGGCTTAAAGAAAGATTAAAAATTAATTTTCAAAAAGAGATTTTTTGTAAAATTGAGGCAATGAAAGTTTTAAAAGAGATTAAGGATAATGAGTATTACAAACTTGATAATTATGCCAATTTTGATGATTTTGCCAAAGATTACAGACTTGCTAGAACTCAAACTTATAAATATTTAAAGATAGCTACTGCGATTGAAGAGGGAATTGTGGAGGAAAAGTATGTTATTAATAATGGAATTAATGGGACTATCTTTTTGTTGAGAAATAAAGAAGGTGTTAATATAAAAAAATCTAAACAAAATCCGTTAAGACCTTTAAGGTTTCAGCTTAAATGTCCAGATGCCTATGCCTTTTATAAAGGTAATGCCAAGCTTACAAGTTTTCTCTTAGAGAGAGTTTTCTCGGATGAAAAAGAATTTTTAGCAAAAATAATAAATCAGTTTGAGTCTTCAAAAAAGGGGAAAAAATAGACAATAGATTTATGACGTTGGATTTATTTCTAAAGGTTTTTTTGCAAATAATTTAATGATATGGGGAGGTTGAAGGTTTTAGGAATGAACCTAGCATATAATAACAAAAGTTTTTATGTTAAAACATTTATTTTAGAACTCTTATTTTAAGATATATTTTAAGGCATAATTTTTTAAAGTTTATTGAAGAATGATTAAGTGTTTAGTTATGATATATAATTGATTTTTTTGAAGTAAATTAGGTAAATAGGAATTTTTGTATAACCAATTTTTTTTGTTTTTGTTTTTTTCAAAAAAAACTTTAAAAAATATTTGCAAAATGTTTAAAATTGTTATATATTATAGTTAGTACAGATTGACATGCAATGTGTCACTCTTAATATAAGGACCTGTTACCTTAAAGGGTTTATTAGGGACTTTGAGGCCAGAGTTTCTAATAAACCCTTTGTTTTTTTTGTATACCAATAATAATATTTTTTCATAGATTCTCTTAAGGGGGCTTAAAGCTCCTGGTTGAGAAGAGAAATTTATTATGGAATTTTTGAAGTGTTTTGTTGATTTTTTATGTTTGATTTTGAATCAGAAATGTGACACATTTTAAGATGTAGCTTATATAAATTTTATTGTTAATTTCTCTATTTTAAACCCGTATTTTATGTTAAGATTATAACTAATATTAAAGTTTATGGTTTTGGAAATGAAGCTTAATTTGAATTAATTTTTTAATTGTACTTTTCTCCTTTTTGTAGATATTGGTTATAACCAATATCTATTTTGTGTATATCATAATTCGTGTAACAATAATTCACTTAATAATGAATTTTTTTTATTTAATTTGAATCATGTTCAATCTTGTCTTTTTGTAAAAACTTGTTTACAATTTATTTAAATGTCATTTAAAAATAGAGAAGTAAAATATAATATTTTATTCAAATCAAATTTAAGTACTGCTGATATTGCAAAGGTTTTGGATGTTAGTGAATCTACTGTTTTAAAAGTTAAACTTAATATTTTAGGTGAGATTGCAAGTGGTCTAGGTAATACTGAGAGTCCTTCTGTGTCTTCTAGTGATGTTGATGTAGATACTCTTGCCAAAGATGCAACATGTGAAGCTTATAGACTTGAAGGAGAACGTGACAGTTTTTATAAATCGTTTTATGGCATTGCAAATTCTTATATAAGTTCTCATTTTAAATACAAAAAACTTACTCTGAGATCTGCTTTAGAAAAATTAATTGATGTTAATGAAGAAATTTTAAATTTAGAGAGGGAAATCAGTAATAGTGATGATAGGAATTTATGTAAAAAACTTAAATTGGATTTAAGACAAAAGATTTATAAGAGGAATCGCATATCTAGAGAGCTTATTTTAAATGATATGAGGGAAGATTATGAGTGTTTAGTTAAGTTAAAAGAAATTTTTGATAAAAATTTGAAGTTGGGGTAATTTTGGAGTTAAATAATTTATCAGTTTTTATTAAATTACAAAAAAAATTTAAACAAAAATTTAATATTAACATTGCCAAATTTTCACAAAATAAAAAACGAGAAATTGATTTTAACTCGTTTGAAGAGAAGTATTTAACTCTTAAACAGAAAAGTATAGTGGAGGATATAAATAATAATTTTTGCTCTAAATTAATATTTAATGGTGGTATATCTAGTGGCAAAACATTTTTAGCATCGTATTTGTTGGTTAAGTTTTTGATTCAAAATAAACATTATTATCATAAAGATACTAATAATTTTATTATGGGAAGTTCAATTGGTGCATTGATTACCAATACGCTTAAACAGATAGAAAAAATATGTAATCTTTTAGATGTGAAGTATGATTTAAAGATTTCTCGCAATGTTTCATGCACCATTTCGGGTTTGACACTGAATATTTACGGTGGAAAAAATAGTGATTCTTTCTTTAAGATTAGGGGTAGTAATTCTTCTTTGGTATATGTCAATGAGGCGACCTTAATTCATAAAGAGACTTTGCTTGAGATAATGAAAAGGCTTAGGCAAAAACCGGCCATCATTATTTTTGATACTAATCCTGATAATCCGGCTCATTATTTTAAGACCGATTATATTGATAGATGCGATGTATATAGGACATATAATTTTAGTATTTATGATAATCCTTTAAATTCGAAAGATTTTATTGAAACACAGGAAATGATTTATAAAAATTTATCTGCTTACAAGGCTCGAGTACTCTTAGGAGAATGGACTGCTAGTGTTGACGCGTGTTTTAATGAAGTTCTTTTAAATGAAGATTATACATTTAAAAGTCCAATCATGTATATTGATCCCGCATTTTCTGTTGGTATGGACAATACTGCTATTTGTGTGCTTGAGAGGATGGGTTATAAGTATTATGCTTATGTTTATCAGGATAGAAAACCTATAAGTGACGGGTCGATTATTAATGCAATTAGTGTTTTGGCAGAAAACTTTAATATTAATACACTTTATATCGAAGATCGAGATAGTACTGATGGTCATGGATTTTTAACAAAAATTATAATATCTATTAGACAGAACATTAATCATTGTTTTAAAATATCAGCAGTTAAACCTTTAAGTAATAAGTTTGTGAGAATATGTACTCTAATACCCTTATTTAACGCTCGAAGGATAGAGTTTTTAAAAATTACGGATAAAAATGTTATAAATGATATTTATAGCTATAGTGGTGCTTTTAAAGGCAGAGACGATGCTCTTGATGCTTTGAGTGCTTGTTATTTACTCTTAAGCCTTGAATACAGAGATAGACTTAAACATTTTACCAAGAGCAGATATATCTAAGATTATTGAATTTGAGTATAAATTAGTATGAAAAGTGTAAATTAAAAGCCACAGCCATAACACTGCAGCTTACGTAATTTTTCAAGTACACTTTAATGGAATAATCATTGAAAGTGTGACTTTTTTTAAAAATTATAGTTCAGTTTGTTTCATATACACATATTTTTCTTAAAATTAAGATTAGATTCTTTTAGATGTATTTCTTTAAACTTTTAGTATTCCATATTAATGAATAATGAAACCCTGAGAGTAAATATTTAACAAGTGTAATGCGTAATAACAGAACAGAAGAAAGTCTTTAATTAATTTGTGAAGGTTTTATCATTGTGGATAAAACGATCTCAGATGGTTTGAAGTACATTGCATTTTATGTAGTTTAGTATATTGCATGCATTTATGTGCTTATGTATTGTAATAGTATAATTGTTATTATTACAATATATGAGGTGGGAGAAGTTTGATGATGAGGAAAATTATTATTTTATTAGTTGTTATGTTATTTTTTTGTATTCAGGGTTATTTTACAAGCTTGAAGGCTATGTGGCAAGATAGGAATTCAAATTTGCAAAATGATCAAGATGAAAGGTCAGATCTTTTTAAAGATAAATTTGGATATCTACTTTTAAAGAAAGTAGACAGTGATATTTTTAAGAATATGAAAAATGAAACTCCAGAAGGTATAATTGATGAGTTAAAACTTCCTGTTGTTTCATTTGATGTAGCAAAATTATCAAGTCCTTTTGACAATTTGGATATAGATTTTAGTTTTTTTAAAGTAAATTTTACTCACAGTGTTCAAGATGGGCAGATAAAGCCCGGTGGTCAAAAAAATCAGGTTGTGGGAAAGATAAAAGATGCTAAATTAAAGAGTATAAGTCTTTTAGTTACAGAGCCTGTTAAGAAAATTTTAGGCACAGACTATTTTCCTGAGATTTTAAATGAAATGAAAAAAAGGGGATTTCAACCCAAACATTTATTGATTATACTTTTAAGATTTAAAACCAAGGTTGGAGAAGAGATTAATGTAGAGATTAATTTTGATCATTTAAGTATTTTAGAGCAGGCTTTGGATCAAAAAGATAAGATGATTCACATTGGTGATAAAAATTCTTATGCATTGAAATTAAATTTTGCAACTAAGTCTGATAACTATGATAAATTGTTTTTGCCAGGTGAAGTTAAATATGATAGTTCTGATGATAAGGTTATATTTAGAGATGAAGGTGATCAGGATTACAGTCAAAATGATTCAACTGTAATACAGAAGATTGAAGTTATTAAGATGTCTGTAGGTTATGTTAATGTGTTAAAGAATTTGCTTACTGTAAATCAGTTAAAGGATTTTCTTGATGAGAATAAGGATGCTATTTTGAGAGATCTGTAGAGTGATAATTAGTTTTTTTATTCAGTAGTTAAGGAATTAAGTTAAAGCACTAAATGGAAATATTAAGGCTTTAAATGTTTTAACTTAGTGCTTTTAAATTAAAGCATGCTGTAGAGTTATTAATATTTGTGAGTCTTGCTGTTATCTAATTGTAATTAGCATGGTTGTTAGATATTGAAGTTTATACCTCCCTTTATTAAGGGATTTTTTTAAGAGACGTTACTAATTTTAAGTTACATAGAATAATGAGTTATAAAAAATAAATGCGCATTAAATGCGCATTTATTTTAATCTATGTGAAATTTTGTGCCAGCCTTGTCAATTTCAAATTTTGAAATTGACAAGGGACTAGTTCTTAAGAACCTTAAAAGTTTTTATGACAAGGCATCTTGGAATTTCTTAAGAATATTTGCAAAACTACCGTCTTTAGTAGCATCACCTTCTGCAAAACCTATGCTTTTAAGTATTGCTTTCCATTCGTTGTCAATCTCGGCTATATTTGCACCTGTATTCTTTTTAGCATCTTTGATTGATTTTTTTGCAGCCAATGCTTTTAAGAATTTTTCTTCATTATCACTACCAATAGCTGTAAATGCAGCGCCTAACTTAGCTTCTTGATAAGGTTTAGCTGTTGCTGCTGCAGGCAAGAGACCTTTAATATCGTTAAAGTTCTTAGCAAGAGCTGTTATCTTTGAGTGATCTTGAATAACTTTTATGTATTTATCACCTGTTCCTGTTCCAAGTTTGTCTGCTGTAGGACATGTATTTTGACCACAGCTTAATAAAGTGAATAATGCTATTGTAGCACATGAAATAATTTTTTTCATTAAACATTCTCCTTCTTATCGAGTTGTATTTAACACGATAATGTAATTGATTTATAGTCATGTTATCATTTTTGATTGAAAAGCACAAGTGTATTCCATATTAATAAAGCATATTGATTGATAAATAGGTTTGCTTAAATAATTTAAGATGTTTTATTTGTAGTTGTAATAAGCTTTTTAAGAGTTATTTTTTGCTTTTTAAGCCTATGTTTACCTTTATTTAAGTATATTTTATTATGTATTAATTTGGAATTTATTTAATAGATAATAGATTTATTAAAAGTTAGTATTAATTTTGATTGAAGTTTAATTTATATTTTGCAATTTTTTAAAATAATACTTGCTCTATTTAGATATTGATATATGTTTATTATTAACAACAAATAAGGCAATGCATATTTAAGGATAATGTTGTTGCGTTAATTTTATGGCTTTGTTATTATTATCTTTCTTTCACATTTTGTGAACCAAAAAACCTAAGTACTTAAAGCATAGAAAATAGTCTTAAGTTACAACATTGTCAGTTTAAACATTAATTTTGCTTAAATTGTATCAATTTAAATGCATGTGCCTTATTTGGAAGTTTTTATTTGTTATCTGTAATTTTTTTGTCTTAAGTTTTGATGGTAGTGGGTGGTAGAGTATGTCAATTTTTAAATTATTTGCCAAGTTCTTTTAAGGAGTCTTTTTTTCTTAAGTGTTGTTTTTATTTTTAATATTTAATGTATATACTTTAATGTATATACGTAACTATATGCGTATTTTGTTAATGCTTTAATGCTTATAGACTTAATTTGTTTAGGTCGTTAGCTATATCATAAGATATTTGAGTGGCAGCTTTGCTTAATTGATGGGCGAGCGTAGTTATGATACAAGATCCTACACTATAGTCTATTAATCTATAGTGTAGAATTTTTGTATTTTTAATCTTAAATTCTTAACTAAAACCCATTAGGAAACCTATTATAACCTGAAATCAGGCTCAACGGTTTTAATTTGTGGATATTTGTTAAGTGTTTCTTGAATTAACCGAACAAAGTATGTGCTATCAAGTAGTATTTTATAATCAGTAATAGTATTTTTTGTCTTATTATTGACTGTTATTGTAGCTTTTATGTATTGAGATTGCGTTAGAGCCATTATTACTTCTCTATTTTTATTTGCTATCCAGAAAGGATTTGCTTTATCATATCCAGCTTCTTTTGAGAGTTCTGTTTTGTATGGTTTGACAGTTATTACTAATTTCACTCTTTGTGTTCTTGTATTGAAATCCAATTGAGGATCATCGTCTAGATAGAAATTTGTAACTTCAAGATCATCACCATTATACTGGATTGTTTCAAATAGTATAATAGGCCTAATGTACACACTAAATTCTCCGTCACTTTTAATAGGTGATATTGAGTAGGAATACCTAAGCTTGTTTTCAAGTGAGCTTATGGGTTTTTGATCTAGTCCTTTAATGCTTATAGCTTTGTTTTTTGTCCATAATACTGTTTGGTGCTGCATTCCCATAGTTGTAGGTATTGTAGTGGGTGTTATTCCTTCTAGCATTTCATATGGTTCTTTGAATTTTTGTCTTGAAGACCGATTTATAAGAGACCCAGGTTGAGTGTCTCCATTTTTATTCAATTGGCTTAAATAAGAGTCACGTTTAGTGATGCGTTGTCTAGTTTGTTCTTGATTTTGTTTAAAGCTTGTTATCTTTTCATTATTGCATTGTAAGCAAAGTATCAATGTGGGCATTAATAGTAATATTTTTTTGTACATAAAATATTTCTCCTTAATTTATCTCTAAGTTAATTCATACAGTCTATTCTTAAATAGACTTAGGTTATAATTTTTGTTGCATTCTCACATAGGTTATTATTATCTCATAAGTTTGGAATTTTATCATCTTGATTATTAGTTTAATATTAAATTAAGTACAATTTAATATTAAAGGTATGATTTAATGTTTGAGTGTTGATTTATGAAAATTGTTAATTTATTGTTATTTTGTGCTAATTAGTATACAATGTGGCATACAAATGTTGTCGATAAGTTTATTAATGCTTTATAATTGATGCTTAAGGTTAAGGAATTATGTTGTTAAATGTTGTTTTTATTTTAATATTTTTAATTTTTGGCTGTTCATCTTCATCTTCAGAAACGGTTGAGATTTTTCATGATGTCAGTGAAGGTATACTCTATATTAAGATGACTTTAAAAAATGATTCAGGGTTTGTTAACATAGAATATCCTAATAAGGTTAAAAAGGATAATTTTTTCTTGGATTTTAATATTAAAGATAATAAAGCCCCCCTTAGTCTTTTAAAGGTTTCTTTTAATGGTATTGAACTTGATTTTAAAGAGGTATTGTTGCCTTATGATAAGACGGGGAAATTGGATGGAGAAGAGTATATTTTACCTTTTGATGATTCAATGGAACTAACGGGTTTTTTTATTTGCTTAAGTCCTAAGGTTATAGAACGTTTAAAACTCTTAGAATTTGCAAAGGCTGAAGGTCTTAAATTTGATGTTGAGTGTATTGAGCGCGAGAGTGGTGTTAAGCATAATATTTCTTTTAACAGCAGTGTAAGTGGTGCTTGGAAGTTTTTTGAGCTTGTTGATAAGTTTGAAGGTCCTTAAAGTTTTTATTCGGCATTTTTGAGTAAGATATGTTTGGAGGAGAATAGAATGGATAAGATTAAATCATTTTTATTTAAAATATATATTTTCTTGCTTATATGTTTTTGTATGTTTTTCATGTTCTTTTTTATCATATACTTAAGAGATTTATTTTCAAATAGATTGTTTTCAACAAGAGAGCATTATTTTTCAAATCCATATACTAGTATGGTAAGGGAGAATTCTTATTTTAAAGAGTTTGGTTCTCATAGTATCAAGAGTATCTTTCTTAAAGAGTCGTATCTTAATAAGGACTCTTCTGATTTTAAGTCTTTGCCAGATGCAGAGAAAGAAAGAATGGTTGCTTTTTATCCATTGCTTAATCTACGTTTTGAAGTAGTTGATAAAGGACGCTTAATGAAATTTAAAAATGTAATTTTTGATGGAGTTGATGCCATATATGATGATAAAATGACTAGTCCAGAGTTTAATTCATCAGATGAGCCATCTTTTCGTATTATTAATAATAATGGTATAGATCAAAAATATTTGGGTAAATATCCAGTTAAGGTGGTTAATAGTTTTACTATTTTATTTAATGAGGCCCTATTTCGGGTTTTACGTGAGCAACCAAAATTAAAAATTACTTTAATCTCTCATGATGATGTTGAGTATAGTATTGAGACTCATAACTTTTTATCTGAGAGTAGATTCGATATTACACATTAATTAATAATTACATTAATAAAATTAAAGTTTTATCTCCATTTTATTTAGTTTTTGGTGCATTTATCTTCATTTTTTAATGAAAATTTAAATTTTTGCTATATATTATTCTATGATTTAAAAATATTTTTAAATATTTCTTAAGGAGATAAGGATAAGAGAAAATTATGAAAAAAATTCATATTATTGTTTTATTTTTAGCTATGTTAATATTTGGCTGTAACCTTGCTGAAGGTTTATTGTCAGGTGCTTTGGTAAATCCAGAGGAGTCCCAACAAGATGGGATGAGTATGCTTAAAGAAGTAGGGAAATCATTTGTTGGTACACTTGCTGATACACTTGCTGTTCTTAATGAAAAACAAATTTCAGGTGTTCGAGTATCAGGAGGTAAAGTTATTGGAGAAGATGCTCTAGAAGATGAAGAAGATTCTGAAGAAGATGATTCTGAAGAAGGAGAGCAAGGACAAAAAGATTCCAATGAAGAGAAAGTTTTAGGTGATAGTCAAGGTTCAGATGGTGTTAATTCTGTAGATGCTAAGGCTACTGAAACTGCTGAAGTTAAAACAGAAAAAGCTAAAACAGAAACTGAAACTGAAACCGTAGCTTCTAGCCAAGTAGTATTAGAGACTCCAGTGGTTGCTCAAGTTCCTCAAGAAGTAGCACCACAAGTAGCACCAAAAACTGTTAGTGTAGCTGTAGCTAAAGAAGAGGTGAAAACTCCTTCTAAACCTGCTGTTGGGGCATCAAATAATGCAACTAATAGTAGTAAAAAAGTAGTTACACCTAAAGCTCCTGCACCTAAGAATAAAAATACCCAACAACAACCATCAAAGAGCTGGTGGAGTTTCCTTTGCGTACGTTGGGATTACGGGTGGTAAAAAAATAAAAGGAATTCCAAGTTAGTGTGAAATTAGAACTTAAGTTATGATGAAAATAGACATATTGATTGATGTGTTCTAATTTGATCGGTGTGCCCTAAAGTATGTAAACTTTAGGGCATTTTTATTTAATTTAAGTTTATTTAATTTTCCATTATTTTTCACTTTCAATAAGCCCCAAAGTTTATGTTAGTTATATAAAGGTCTGTGATTATGTTTTTTTGATAGTTTTTTCAAGGTTTTATTTGAAAAGTTAAATTTATTGCTATAAATTGTTTCTTTATTATTTGAAAATTGATTTTAAGAAATTATAAGAAGATAAGGATAAGAGAAAATTATGAAAAAAATTCATATTGTTATTGTATTTTTAATTATATTAATATTTAGTTGTAACCCTTATAAAGATGCAATGATAGATGATCTATCAGCTGATTCTAGTGGTGTTTTTATGAATGTTGTCCAAGGAGTAGGTAATTTATTTGTTGGTGGCATTATGACTATTCTTAAGGGAGGTAGTTACGAACACTTAAAGGAGGATGACGTTTTAAAGGTTGCTAGTGATGATAATAATGACGCAAAAATTGATATTGCTAAGGAAGGAATAGCAATGTCTGCTAATTTGAATGCTGATTTTGGATCTGCTGGATCTAAAGGCGTGGTTTCTAATCAAGGAGTTAAGATTTCTGAAGTTATTCAAGCAGTAGTTTCTAGAGAGGAGCAAACTGTTACTGAGGTTGGATCAACTGGTACCATTACTATAGATTCAAGTGACAATAATGAAGAAGATGAAGAGAGTGAATTGTTTAATACTATACTTCAAGCATTCTTTAAGTGGCTTAAAAAAAATGAAACTAAAAGACAAGAATTGGTAAATTTAATGAAGAAGGTAGATGGGGAGATAAAAGAGGGTATGCAAAAGAAATTAGAGGGTGTTCAAAGGTGGACAGAAGATCTTGATTTGGAGATGCAAAATCAGATAACAGTTTTTCTTGATGTTAGTGGTGATAGTAATAATGAGGATGCTTATGATGAGGGCCTATACTTTTTATTAGAATATGATAAAGACTCTGATAATAATAGATATGCTGTAAAATTATTGTTGAAAAGATTGTTATCTGAAATCGAGGAGTATATTGATGATGAGTATGTTGATGAGATTAAGGATCAAGATTTTGAAGATAATGATGAAGTTAGTGAGCAAATCTTCCAAAAGATAAAAGAGCGTTTTGATATGTATCTTAAAGATTTGGAGGAGCTTAAAGTTTCTTCTATAAATTAATGTGTTAATTGATATACCCTAGAGTTTTTACAAATTTTAGGGTATATTTTTTTATTTAAGTTATTATTTAAATTGGTTCAAATTCCCCCATTTCCTTTTAGTTGGAGTATTTTTCAAGTAAAAATTTGAAAATTTAATTGGAATTCAATTTTATTGCTATATATTATGTTAATATTTTGTGTGGTTTATAAGGAGGGTGGATATGAGAAATTTTGGTATTATTGTTTTGTTTTTAAGTACCTTGACATTGAGCTGCAAAGTCTATGATACGGGAAGTACAAGTTATTGGTTTACAACTGATGATGGATTTGTTCAAGGAACAAAAAATTTTGTTGATTCTCCTCTCCGCAGACTGGATCGTGTTGGCCAAGAGGTCTTAGCTGGTGGTAAAGAAATAGAAAAGGTTGTTAGTCGAAATTTAGGAGATGCTGTTGGGCAAAAAAAAGACACAGCTGATGCTAAGAATGGAGTTGCTGTTGCCCGGGAATCGGGGAGTGTGCTTCAAGAAGCAGGAAATGCCATTGAAGGAGACGTGGATAGTAGTGGTGAGGGAATAAAAAATGATGTTACTAAAAATTCAGAAGGTGTTGATGGTCAAGTAGCTGTAGGTATTGCTAATAATGAAGATAATAGTGGTCAAGAAGCAGGAAAGGTTTCCCAAAGCTTAGTAGATACTGGTGCTCAAAGCGTAGTGAATACTTCTCGTTTAGATTCCAATTTAGGTGTTGTAAGCAAGGGTGGTATGTCTACTAACCATGTAACAGAATATGTAACAGAAAATATAAATTCAATTATTAGTACTAGTTCAGGGCTGAATACTGCTTTACAAATAGCAGAAACATCTACAGGAGCATCTGGTTATGAAGGAGAAGTTACTACTAATACTCAAGATAGCACTTTTGTTGAGACCGGAACGCAGGAGTCTAAAACCCAACGTTCTGATTTTTCTAATCAAGATGTAAGAGATAAAATTTTGGGAAGTGTTGTTAGTGGCGTTGTAGAGGATGTTGTAGAGGGTGTGATGAGTGGAATTGATAATGTTATTGAGGGTACAGGAACTTTTGCTACAGATGCTGTGCAAGGAGTAGGTACCGTTATCGATGTAATTAAAGATGTAGGGACTTTTGTTATAAGTGATATTCAAAAGATGGGAGCTCATATGCTTTTTGGTGCGGGGGAGAGTTCTAGTGTTACAAGTGAAGACAGCGAGTCAGTAATGAGTTTGAGTTCTGATGTTACAAGTAAAGCTAAAGATACAACAGTGGTCTTGAGTTCTAATGAGACTCAAGTAATTGAGCGTTTAGAGAAATATCTTCAAAGTGCCATTAAGATTAATGGTATGTCAGATTTTGATCAAAGTAAATTAGAATCCGGACACAAAAAATTCTTTGAATGGTTAAAAACAAGTGATATTGATGCTTCTAAGAGAAAAGAACTAGTACAGGATCTACAGAAGGTGTTTGATCTAATAAAAGAGAAAAGTTCAGATTCAACAGAACTTAAAAATTGGGTGGAAATTATTGTAGATAAGATTGAGAATAAAAGTACTATTGTTGATATTAATAGTGATGATAAGTTAGATAGTGATGACGAGGTAGACTTTTTAATAGAGACTACTCTTGGTTCTAGGGATTATAGTGGATTTGCTGTGAGTTTATTGTTCCAATCATTAGCAGATACTCTTTATGATATGGAAAATAGGCGTGATAAATCTGAAGAGCAGATATTTCAAGATCTAAGGAAAGTATTTTCTGATAAAAGTGAGGGGGAGTTTAAGTCCAGAATTGAAGCTATAAATTAATGTAATGATTTAAAAGTTTACTTTAAGTTTATAAAGGCCTTAGAGTAAGTTCTTATTTATTTTCGTTTAATTTATGCAGGGTGGTAAATCTTTTTGAAATTATTATATGCAAATTAACGTGTATATACATTTATATTGTCTGTTACTTTAAATTTAAAAATGTTGATTTGTATTATTTTGATATTTAAAAATTATTTATAAATTTTTTTTAGCAATTAATGAGGAGGAAGAGTATGAAAATTGCTAAAATTTTTGTTGTGTTTTTAAGTATTTTGGCATTTAGTTGTAATTTAGCTGACTTACTTGGGAAGGATAACCTTGATGAACATCAGGTTGAGAGAATGGGAGATTTTCTTCAAAAAGGCTTTAAGACTGTTATTGACGGTGCAGGTTATTTAATAGATTCTCTTGAAGATGTAGAAGATGAGTATGAATATTTTTATGTTGATGAGCAAGGTAACATTGTTGATGTAGATTATGATGGTGATGGTTATCGTCTAAAAGTTGATATTGTAGAGGGTAGAGATAAAATTAATGTATCTGCTGGTGGAGTAGTTACTGTTAGTGATGACCAAAAAGCTGTAACTTCTCAAGCAACAGGAGTTAATAAAGATTTAGGAGAAGAAACCGCTATTTCTCAAGCAACAGAAGTTAAAAAAGATGCGACCCAAGAATCTGTTACCGTTAAAGTAACAGGATCTAATAAAGGTGTAGTACCAAAAGTGAGAGAGTTGAGAAAAAATAGATCCAAAACTTCTAGTTCGACTTACCAAAAACCACAAGAGTTTATCTCTCCTTTCTTAGGAACAAGAGTTGCTCATTCTTATGGTTCCCGTAGTATTTATTGTCGGTCAAGAAATATTAATTCAACAGGTGGCATGATCGTATATATCAGTGATGATGAGAAGAGTAAATTTGAGAGTTTAGAGAAGTATGTTGGTGAGGCTATTAAGATTAATGGTAGATCAAAATCTGATCAAGATAAGCTTGAGAATATGTACCAAAAATTCTTTAAGTGGTTAAAAAAAGAGGATTCCTCTTCTGCTTTTAGAAGATTAAAACTGGGACGAGATATGAAGAAGGTGTATGATTTTATAAAATCAAATGCTAGTGGTTCAAAAGAGATTCAGAATTTGATTGTTGGAGGTGGAGATAAAGAGATTTTAAGATCAGCTGGAATTCATTCTGCTAGTGACATTAAGAGTGATGCTGAAGTAGAAGCTTTAATGAGACTTTCTGTTAGTGATAGAATGTATAGTGGAAATTATTTAAGTTTATTTTTCCAAAGATTAGCAGATAGCTTTGAATATTGTTATGATTGCAGTGATGATTCTTTTGATTATGTATTTAAGCAGATGGAATCGGTGCTTAATGGTACTTCTTATCAAAGTGGTGGTTTTGCCACATTGAAGAGAAAGATTAAGGAATAAAATTTAAATACCAATTTATGCTTTACCTTACCCTAGGGCTTTTAAGCTTTAGGGTAAATTTATTTTTACAAGTTATTTAATAGGTTTAATTTTTTTTGTCAAGTAAATTTTTAAGTATGTGTTTTCAAGTTTAGATTAGTTATTTTGTTAGAAGTTTGTATTGTAAGTGTTGATTAAGATTAGTTTTAAGTGTAGACTTTGACACACATTTAAATGTGTGATTAATACTAACCTATGAAAATTTAATTTTGGAGAATATTTAGTTTATGGTAGTAAGAAGACTCTTTTTAAAATTATTATTTGTAGTTGGTTTACTTGTATTTTTTAATGCTTGTACCAAAGAATCCGGGAATCTTACAATATCTGAAGATTTTAGAGTATCTTATGTGAGTAATGATAGTAACTTTAGCTCATTAGGAGTTGAATTGAGTTTAGTTAATCGTGACAATTCATTTTCAATAATGTGTGATTATTATTTTGATATTTGTCATATACATTTTAAGCTTAAGAATGAGCATTCAATTTACATAAAGGCCGTTAAACTTGATGGAAGTTTTATTCATTTTTACGGGCATGACCTTGGAAAATACCCGATTAATATGTTTTCAAAAGATATAAGGTTAGTTAGTATTGAGTTTAACTTTAAGCGTTGCAATGATGAATGGAAAAAATTAATAGCAGATGCTAAGGATGGATACTTAACATTTAGTATTATTTGTGTTGAAGAAAAGAGCAAGTTAGAGAAAAAGTATGAATTTAGAGTTAGTGCAGCAAATTTGAGTAAATTTATTAAATTTATAGATATAAACAATAATTACGTTTTTAGATAGATGTATTCATGTTAATAGTTGAGTGGTAAAGTTTTAATTTAGTGGAGTATTTGATTTATGGTAATTAAAAAACTATTTTTGAAATTATTATTTGTAGTAAGTTTATTTGTATTTTTGAATGCTTGTACTAAAGAATCCGAGAATCTTACAATATCTGAAGATTTTACAGTATCTTATTTAGGCAATAAGAGTCACATGGGTCGTTTTGCATTGAATTTGGTTAATAGTGATGGTACTAAGTTTATAATCAGTTATAACTCTTATTCAGATTTAGAGGCAAGTGTAAGAATATATCTTGATCTTGGTACTGATATTAATATTGAATTGAAGGATATTAAATTAAATGGAAAAGATATCGATTTGTACGACAGGAAATATCTCGGTTTTTACAGCTTCAGAAATAGTCATTACTATATTCCTTTTCTTGATTTTCATAATAAAAGTACAATGTGGCGTATTGGGTTTTATTTGAATTTTGATAAATGCAGGGCTGAATGGAAAAAATTAATAGCAGATGCTAAGGGCGGATACTTAAAATTTAGTGTTCTTTGTGTTGATGTAGAGAGTGGGCTTAAGCGAAAGTATGAATTTAGGGTTAGTGCGGCAAATTTTAGTAAATTTGTGGAACTAGTAGAACAAGTACATGTTGTAGAAGTGCCAATCTTAAAGGGTTACTCAGAAGATTTGAAGCAACGTTGTTATTGGTACAATAATTATTGTGAAGTAGAGTATGCAGAAGAGTTTAAATCTGGAAGTATAAAAAGTATTTCTTTTATTAAAATTGAAATGACTGAAGATGGTAAGGAGAGTTTGAGGAACAGGGCTATTAACGATGGAGAGAGGGAGATGACGGAGAGAAAAATTCAAGAGAATTATCCAAGGTATTCTTTAAAATTTAGTATAGTTGGTGAGTATAGGATAATTAATATTAAGCAGGTTATTTTTGATGGAGTCGAAGCAAAACCATCGATTTTTAGGCTTGATGAACCTGATAAGCAACTTGCAGGGGTTAAAGATTTTCAGATGGGGCCTGCTGATCTTTGTAAACAATTTTTAGGAGTTATATTTCCAGTTCTAGTAAGTAATACGTTTACTATTCATCTAAAGAAAAGGCTTGTTGAAAAACTTAAAGAGAAGCCTAGAATTAAAATTACTCTAATTTCTGTTTATGGTGATGAATTTATTATGGAAACTGATAATTTTATTAAAAAATATAATTTTTAATTTTAGTGTTTATTGATATTTATTTGTAGTCATTTGTTTTAAATGAGTTGTTCTTAAGGAGACATATAATGTTTATCAGGTTTACTTTGATAATTTCTCGTATATTTTTATTTTGCGTGTTAGGTGTATTTTTACTCTCAGCAGATTTTAAGAGCTATTGTAATAGGGAGGCTGCTTATATTTATTGTTATAAAAAGTATTTAGAGGAGTTTGAATCTGGAAGTATAAGTCGTATTCTTTTTATTAAAAATAGGATTGTGCAGGAGACTAATACATACACATGGGAAATGATTATGAACACCGATGAGGAGGATGGTGAACCAGGTGGTGGTGGACCAGATTCACCATTTTATTTTCTATATTATTCTTTAGATTTTAATATAGTTGGTGAGCATAGGGCAGTTAATATTAAGCAGGTTATTTTTGATGGAGTAGAAGCAGAACCATCAATTTTTAATCTTGTTGATCCCACTTGGCAACTTTTAGGGGTTAAAGATTTTCAGATTGGACCATCTAGTGTTAATAAACGATTTTTAGGAGTTATATTTCCAGTTCCAGTAAGTAATACGTTTACTATTCATCTAAAGAAAAGGCTTGTTGAAAAACTTAAAGAGAAGCCTAAAATTAAAATTACTCTAATTTCTGTTTATGGTGATGAATTTATTATGGAAACTGATAATTTTATTAAAAAATATGATTTTTAAATTTAATTATTATTAATAGTTATTATTTAATTATATTTAGTTTACATAATTAAATATTATTGGTATAATTAATTTATGATATTTAAGAAATGTAAGAATGATTTTGAAAATTTATTATTTAATAAATATACAATAGATCCATTGAAGCTTTATAGGTATTCTTTATTTTTTAGGAATTACATAGAAAATTCAGCAGAAGATGCATTAAGACCTGGGATTAGATTAGATTTTTTAAATTCCTCCACACTTGATTTTCTTGATTTGCAACCTTTAAGCTTAGAACTTAGCGAGGCACTTCTTGAGGCAATGATAAGTTATAGGTTTAATGGAGCAGGATATATTTTAATTAAACCTAAGGTGTTAGATGAAGATTTAAGTAAGAGTGTGAAAGATGAATTGCCAGTTGGATTTAAATATTTAGACTATAATCGGATAATAGATGATCACAGTAGTAATTATTTAGAATATCTGCAAGATGATGGTACATCTATTATTTTACACAAGAGTAGAGTTATAATCCATGAGAATTTTGATTATATACTAGGAGAGCATATTCCCGTTTATACCCAGAGCTTACTTTTAAGTATTTGTCTCTTAGAGCAGATATATTCAGAGATTGAGAAGCGCATTGGGCAATATAATTTTTTGTTTTATAAAGATGAGCAGTTAGTTGAGCTTATGGAGGCATTGCAAGATGCTAAGAATCAGATTAGTCTTAAGACTAAGGGTAAGGGATTGTTTTCTACATTTTTTAAAAGTAATGATGGTGTAAGTGAAGGTTTAGGCAAGTTTGGGTCTGAGATTGATCTTGTGTTTGAGAGGCTAAAGGGTGGTTTGAGTAATGAGGGAATTTTTTATAGTGCTGATGAGGGTGCAAGTTTACAGGTTATAAAGTACGATCTTGCATTTTTAAAGGATGCGTTTGAACTTGTAAAAGCAAAGATAGGTGCTGATAGTAAAGAACCCTTAACAAGAAGTTTTAATGAACAGGTTAAGGGTTTGGGAAGTGATGGGAAGGGAGATAGGGCTAATTATATTGATTTTTTGCATACCGTGCAAGAAGCAGCAGTCATTTCAGTTAATCTTAAGTTAAGTAAGTATTACAGACTTAGCATGCGTTTTAATGATCTAGTTATATTAAGTGATGAGCAAAAATTAGAGCGAGATATGAGATTACTGGATATGTATGCTAAATATCTAGAAATTATAAAGTCGCATTCTTTAAGTGATGATGAGGTTTTGATATTAAGGAATAAATTACATTTTGATTTTAGATTTTAAATTTTATTTTAGGAGGTTTAGTAATGGATAATGCTGGTATTAATGTTAAAGATGAACTTAAAGGAGATATTTCTCTTAGTGAGAGTTTAAATGATACTTTAGATGATACTGGTCATAATAGTATTAATGGTACTCATAATACTACTTATAATAATATGGGTGTTACTAAAGTTAATAATTCCAGTAAGATTGATAGTGTTAATAATAATGAATTACTAGCTAGAGCTGTGTGGATTACTAGACTTGCTGATGATAATTTAAGTTTTAGTTATAATACACAAGAGCTCTTAGGTGCTGGGAATTCATTAGATAAAGTTTTAGATATTCAAGTATGCGAGCTTATAAGGAAGTATGTTGATGAGAGGCAAATAATGGCAGTTGCAGGTAATCTTGATATTTTTAATTTAAGTGATGGGGTTAAGGATATACTCTTAAGGCTTGCAAATGCAAGTATTGACTTATCTAAGAACAGTAATAATTCATATAGTTTAATGACTTTTAGTAAGGGTAATGTAAAGGAGGTATTAAATTTACGAAATCCAAATAGTACAATAAATGATTATAAAGATTTAAGACAAGCAATGTTGAATGAGTGGATGCAAATTAAGCAAGAGTTTTATAATGTTAAATCTTAAGTTTTATATCTTAAGTTATTTTGGTAATTATTTAAAATTTATTTAAATTTAAAAAATTTAAGGAGAGTATTTATGCCAGACAAGAGTGAACCTAAGGCGGAAGCTACCCCTACTGCTGAGAAGGTTAAGATTAAAAGCGAAGTAGCATCTTTTAGGACAAAAAGACAAACATCGGTTTTGGAACAACTTAAAAACTATAGCACATATCCAGCTGTTTTTGATAAAACCAGTCAGTTTGGAGCATCTGATTTTTATTTTACTCATAGGGGAGGACTACAATATTGTGTATCGGATAAGTTAGAAAATTATCAGGCTATTAATTTTTGTTATAAACGAGGAGTTAAACTAGTTATTGAGAATGGTATGGCACCTCGCGTAGAATATGGTGGTCTTAGCGATCTTTATGGGATTTGCATAGATTACGATGAAACTACAAAAACAGCAACAGTAATATCAACAGCTAGTAGTTTTGAGTGTATTTTACTCTCAAATTCTGGTATTAAAGCTGGGGATAAGTTATCTTTTGATGAGCTTGGATTACTTGGGAAGATTGTTGACTCTACTCCCGTGCAGGCAATAGCTTTAAGTGATGCTTATGAGTTTAAAGATAAGCCTGGATTTTATGGTACAAAGATTATGTTTATAAGTATGCCCGCTGTATAGATTGTGGATGGTTAGTAATTAAATTAAAGTTGAGTTAAAAAAATTAGTTAAAAATTCATAGGAGAAACTAAACATTGAGTGAAAGTCTATTTAATAATTTAGAATTTATAAATACTATTAGGGATTCTATGTCCCTTGATAAACCAATTCCTGAATATTATCATTTTTTTGATAATGAGCAAATAGAGAGTGGTGATATATCGCTTGCAAGCGAAAAGGTTATAAAGTGGAATTCAAATATAGTAGATCAACCGACGCTTAGGGTAAATGATTTTAGTACTGTAGCTACTATCAAGTTTAAGAAGCAAGTGGTTCTTGTTAACTATTTACCATTTCAGTATGCCTTTACATATTATGCACCTGATGGGAAATTAGATGTGCAGGCAATTAATAACATTAATATGAGAGACGGACTTAAGTATTCATTATCTGAGATACATAAACTTTTAAGTGCACATTACTTAAGAGGTGGTTTGTGCTTATCAGGTGGTAAGAAGAATCGTCGCACTCTTCTTGTTGATGATGCTAATAGGGAGACCATGTATGGGTTACTTAATATTCCAGGTCAAATAGACAGAGCTGTTAAAGTAACACAAGCTTTAGATCTAATAAAGGCTTGCAATTTTGAATTGGGTAAGATCAATTTGGAAGATGAGAGAAGAGTTCCTTTTAAAGTATTAACGACACCTAAAGTTAAAGCTCTCTTACTTGAGAGACTACATAATAATAATTATTCATACAGGGACATGTTATATGACTCTTTAAGTTCAATAAATAATGATGCTGATATTGAGCTTGAGACTACTAATTTATTAGATGATGAGATGTTAATTTATCCAAGAAGTTCCAAGCTTTTGGTATTAAAAGATGGTCATCCTCCGGTTTTAAATGCATATACACAGATGTCGAGTAGTAATTTTAGGACTAGTTTTCTAGATTTTTCTATTGGAAGCATCATTGCAAGTCAAGAGACAATACTTAGACTTAAGATAAGCTGGACTTGATCATGGATAATGAGGATTTGGGTAAGATTTATACCAAAGTATTAGATTTACTGATGCTTAAGTCTGAAGATCTGGAATTTAGCGAATTTAATGTCTATGTGAATTTGCTTGAGAATATTTTGATTAGCAAAGGTTTAGGACTTGGGGATTTAAATATGAGTAAGATATTTTTGCTTATATATTATTTTCTTGGATGTGAACTTAAAAAGAGAGGCAAACTTTTGCATTTTGATTGTAATAAAGTTAAGTCTGAGCGACTGGGTGAAATATCTGTGGAATATTCTGATTATGTTTTGCATAATGAATCTTTAAATAAGGATTTTTGCGTTGCTTTTAGTAATCTTGTAGAAGATATTAAGACTTGCAAGAGAACATTAATAGGCCTTGTATGATGAGTGGTCTTAGTCTAGCTATGACTAGTAGTATTATAAGATATTCAATACCTATGTTTTTATTTAAGAGGCAATTAATTAAGAATAGAACTAATGCTTCTTATGAGAAAAAGATTTTAAGAGATACCCCTATTAATTTTGATGGTGTGTTTTTATTTAAGGATGAAGATACAGTTGAGCTTTTTGGTTCAAATATCTTTATAAAAGAAATGTGTGCTAAGGTCTATACCTTAGATGCTATTGATTTTAATTTGGAGGATCAAGTACTAGTTAATGAAGATTTGATGGAGATTATAAGTGTGAATAAGTATTATGTATATTTAAAGGCTAGTTATACCGTTGTAATTCTTAAGAAACTTTAATTATCCTTTAAGGAGAATATTTGTGTTACTTAATCTATATGAATCACAAACTTTTTTAACAAAAATACTAATTGCGTTTAAGGATTACTTAAATCATCATTCTCTCAAAATAGAGGTTATCAATTCTTATAATCGTTTGTATTTAACTGACTTAAGAGATGATTATTCTTATCTGTTAATCATAAATCCTAAAGGTTTTGATTGCTTAGATCCGCGATCTTTAAGAAGTGGCAATTTTTATTCTAGTGTTAATGAATTTGGATTAAATTTTACTCTTTGTTTTATGGGGTTTGTAGGGGATATTGGTGATCTTAAAATTTATGTTAATTTGCATAAAATTTATGAATGTTTCTTGGATTTTTTGTATGAAAATTCTTGCAAATTTGAATTTGTAAAATCATTAGAGGATGAATATGATTTGTCTTTAAATTATTACCTCAAATCTACAGGTGATTTGTTAAATGGGAGTGTTAGTAGTGTTACTTGTAATATCGGAAGGGCAATTTTGGGCTTAACTCAGTCTTACAGAGCAGACATACAAGTTATTGAGATTAAAAGTTAAAATAAGGATTAATAAAAAAGATTAATAAAGATTAAAATGAAAAAATTGAATTTAAAAAAAAGGAGATTATATGCCACAAGATACAATTAGTGTTAATTTGATAGAAGATACTGTTAGATTGCATAGCATTGGTTATTATAATCCTTTGCTTATTTATAAGAGTGAGGTTTTAAATGAGGGACATTTTGTTTTAAGTGTTTCAAGCTTTAAAGAGACTTTAGAATCTATTGAGATTAAAGAGGAGTTTAAGGCTTTAGAAGATCAAGTTAATTTAGCTAGTCTTCAGCGTGAGTTCTTGGCAAAAAGTTTTAGTGATTTTTTTAATGCAGAAGGGCTTAGGTCTTTTAATTTTTATCTTTATAAAGATAAAGATACGATAGTTAAATTCTTAAAGAAAAATATATATCCATTTGTAGTCTTTGTAGATATGGTGAAAGATTCCTTTAAAGAGGATTTTCATGAGATTGGGAAGCTTACTAAGTTTGTGGTATTCTCAACTAATAGTGAGCATCTGCCTGAGTTTATGGAGGTCCTGCCTGTAAGCCAGAGGGATAGATCCATCTTTATTTATGATAGTGGTGAGGATAATTTGCATCTTAAGTTCATGGCTAAATATTTGCATGAGGCTAGTATTTTTCATGCAACTAATCCTTATGGAATTACATTAAGAGCTAAACCAATTTATGATGCTACTTTAATTGGTCATTTGAGACGCAGTAATATTAATTTTTATTCTCTTCTTAATGAGACTGGTAGAGATGGGGTTTTGGCTTTCAAAGAAGGGGTAGACTGTTCAGGTAGGCCAATTGATGAGTCATTTACATATTATTTTTTAAAGAATGAATCAACACGTGAGCTTATTCGTATTTGGAATCGTAATAATAGGCAAAATAGTAAGCTTAGTCAGTTAAAATTTGCTGATGGGAGACCCAATGCTTACACAGCAGGTCTTGAATGTTTATTTAAAGAGTTTAAAGAACGTGAACTTATTGTATCTTTTGGTGATATTAAGTTTGGACTTAAGGCAGATAATGCTTTAGGCTTAAATTTATCTATTCGTATTAAATATAATGATAGTTTTAAGAGTGTGGTTTTAAACATAAGTAGTGATGATATTAATGATTATTTAAGAAAGGAGGCTTTCTAATGAAAGATTATTATTCATTGGATTTAGTATTTTTTAGTTTTGCAGGAATGCTCATAGATAGGGGAAAGTTACAATATTCAACCTCTCCTAATGTTATGGCTATTGCCAGCACTGAAGAGAAGAATGTACCAATTCCAAGCTTTAGAGATCCTAGAACTATTATTCATATATTTAGTTTAGAGCTTACCAAAGGTTCATTTGATTATAAAATTTTAACTAAACTTAGTAATGAGCAGTTTTACTATTCGACTTCCAAAAAGGATAAGCTTAGGTCATTGGTGTTTAATGACCAGATGGGGCTTAAAATTATTTCTAATAGTGCATTTTTTTCTGAAGTGCCTAGTAGGACTTATGCAAATAATAATGATACTGTAAATTTTATAATTCATGCAATTAATTGCGAAATTGAGAGGGGGTAATTTGTGAGATATAAATTGAAGATTTTGACTAATCTTAAAACTTATGAATATGTTTTAAGGGATATTCCTATGTATGATTGGGATTCTATTTTAGGATTTGATGCAAGTCAAGAGACTTTAAGACGGGAACTTAATAGTTTACCTATTCTTAAGCGAATAAGTACATTAATGATATCACAATCTTTTTTTGATGAATTTTACGAAATTATTAGTATTAATAGGGAGCATTCATTTTTATATAAATATCAGCTTCCTACCATTTTTTTTGCTGTTCAGTATTCTTTGGTAGAAAAGATAGAAGGATTTAGAGAACCCAGTTTGGTGTATGTTGAGAGTTTTCAGGATCTTGGTGGGACTTTTGTTAAGTATCCACATATTGATGATAGGTGGAATTATAATGATTTGGTATCTGGTGGTAAATAGCATTTTAAAGGTTATTTTAAAATTAAAGACATTAAATTTGAAGGACGGTTTATGAATCGTAGTGCAATTTTAAGTGATTATTTTAGTTATTTAAGGTATTTAAGGAGTGAGGATTTTAAATATTATTTTCCCGTTTTAATGGGAGTTTGCACTTTTGCTGAGATTAAGCGATTTAGATATGCTGAACTTTTAGAAATTAATAAGATTGCTAATTTTAAGCTTAAGAAGGAAATATATGAAAACTTTTTAATTGCAAATTTATAGGAGATGTTGTTTATGAATTTAGATAAACTTGATGATATTAGCCAAGATTTATTTTATGATTTTGATTTAAGTAGCGATTTAGAAGAACATTTAAAATTTGCAGGAAGTGATAAGTTTTTAGAGGAACAGCTGGCATCTGTATTAATTGAGCCGATAGTTAGTGGTTTTAAATCTGAAGATATTTTAGATGATAGGTTGATAAGTGAGTTATTAGTTGAGTTACCAAGAATTGATATTGGTTTGCAAGAACTTAAGACCCGTAAAGCTTCAAATCAAATTTCAGATTTTAAAGAAGATGTTAAGAGTGCGGGGAGAGATAATAATGCAATTGGGGTTATGTTTTCAGATTTAAAGTTGCCGTCTAAGCTTAAGCCTGATGCTGATTTAAGTTTGCCTTTATTTGGTGGTTTGGATGCAGGTTCAAAATCAGGTTCACTTTTGAATTTAGATACAAATATGCTAGACTTAAATTTTTTTAAATCTTTAAGCGATTTTGATGAAGATTCTATGGTAGTTTCTAATAATTTTAAGTTAAAAGGGAATAATATTGCAAACAAGGGCACAATTAATGATATAACTTATAGTGATTTTGAGAGGAATAGGATTGAGGACATGCTTGCAAGCACGGGTAAGTTTGATAATCAAGTGGACATTAATGATTTTATTCGTAAGACCTGTGGTTTTAAATCGTTATTATCTAAGGTTGAGAGTACACCTGATGCTCTTTTTGATACAGTTAAACTTGCAAGTTCTCTAAAGGGAACTAATGGGCAGTTTGATTCTAATTCTGAAGCTGTATCTGTTGTTTATGATTTATTTAAGGAAGGTGTTTTATCTTCTCTTAAGAATGATGTAGGGAATAGAGAGAATTTTTCTCAGTTTTTGGGTACGGGAGTTACTTTTGATGATCGAGTAAAACAGCGTTTTTGTGATGCATGCTTAAACTTAGATCAGGGTGTAAATGCAGGTGTAAATTCAGATATGAGTTCAAATTTAGATTCAGGTATGAATGTAGGTATAGATTCAAACTTAATTGATTCTCAAAGGCGAGTTACAGGTGATTTAAGACCGGAGAGTTTTGGGCTAATTAATGATGTGCGTGGTGATGATATGCATATGCTTGTAGAAGAGGTAAGGGAATTTTTAAGTTGGGCTTGTGGCATAGATTTAGAGAGGAGTATTATAGACCCTTTGAGTATATATTTTACTAATATGGAGAGGGCCATTAATGATTTAAGAGACGCTATAATGTTTAACATGCAAGGTGTTTCTGTGAGGGATAATATGCATGACTATAAGATGGGCAGTGAAATTTCACGCATGCCTTAAAGGATCTTCAAGGTATTTAGGGGATATTTAATATGGTAACGGATGTAAAATTACTTATTTGGGAAGTTGTAAATCATATTTTAAGTCGTGCAAGTTCATCTAATTTTATAGCACTCTTTCCTAGGCCTGATTTTAAGGGATTTGAATATGTTCCGCAATTATTTTTTATATTTCCAAAATCAGGAGCTATTGAGGAAAGTTTAAGTAGTGTTAGTAGCCAGCATCCCATTATTAATCTGAATACCAGGCGTAGTGAATTTGTAAGTTATAATGTTACGTCAAACCCGGGGGTAATTACTATTTCCAATGCGGTTTTGTCTTCTGTTTATGATAAAGTTTTAGTTGATAGTCTAGAGAGAACGCCTTTTGCAAATAGTGCTTTAGAGTTTGATTCTAATTTTATAAAGATACAGTTTAGGGAAAGATTTAAAGCAGGTATTTATTATAGCATTTATGGTGCATCAATAGGATTTCATGAGACTACTATTATTAATTCTTTAAGCATTAAAGGTACACCATTTGTAGATGAGCTTAATGTTAGTTTACAAATTAAAATAGTGAAAACTTTTAATTTTTTAACATATAAAGGTTAAAATATAATTATATAGTAATTTATATTTAGGAGAATGTTTATGGTTAAATTCAGATATATTGTATTATTTTTATTATTTTTATTTTTTAACCTTTATGGGGCACCTTTAAGGCCTTTTGATTTTACGAATTGGAATTTTGATAGGGAAATTGAGGAAGCTTATGAGGCAAGTTATGAGGTTGTAGATGGTATTTTAGTGAATGTTGATGACGTTAATAAAAATGTGAAATCTAAAAAAATTTTACAAAGAATATCAGAGCTTGAGGGATATTACAGATGTCTTGTAAATATGATAAGGGATGATATTTTCCTGCAGGTAGAAGATGAATTTTTAAGAGAGTATGGTCAGTATTTTGATGATGATGTTTTTACTGAGACTGATAATAGGTTTAAACGGGCAATAGAAATCCCTATGGAAAATGCGTTTGACAAATATAGGCATAGAGTTTTGAGTTTTAGTAATAAGACTTGGATTAAAAATCCAGATTATACCAAGTTATTCATTAAACTGCAGCTTAGAGAGATTGATTTTGTGGAAAATTATGTTACGCAAAAACTTGGTATAAAATTCGGTGTTGCAAATGGTAGTTTGAATGGTCAAAGACAGCCAGGTGCAAGAGGGTCAAATCAAAGACAGTCAAGTGCAAGACAGCCAAGTCAAACAGGTCAAAGGTATGGTTCTCAAAGGTCCATTACTAGAAGTGAGTATGAGAGACAAGTAGGTTTAAGACAACCCAGACCAAGTGATATGGTTAAAGAGGCTTATGATGATGAAGAACTAGTTATTAGAGATAGTAGTGAGAGTGCAGAGAGAAGATCCATTCCTAGGAGTAATGATGAGAGTTTAGGACGTCAAAGACAGTCAAATCAAAGACAGTCAAATCAAAGACAGTCAAATCAAAGACAGTCAAATCAAAGACAGCCAGGTGCAAGAGGGTCAAGTACAAGAGAGCCAAGTCAAAGACAGTCAAGTACAAGAGGTCCAAGTGCAAGATCTGTAAACCCAAGGCAGACAGGTTCAAGCCCAGACAGCCAGAGAGCAAGAAATGTAAGACCTAGTGGTGTTAAGAAAAGTAATATTAGACCAAGTAGTACCAGACCAGATCTTAAGAGACCAGGAAGTGATATAAGACCAAATTTTGTAAGACCTATTGTTAGGCCACTTGGTGAGAAGCCAGTTAGTTTTAGATCTGAGTACATGGAAGATGAGAATTAATATTACTATTTATGTGTAAGGTTAGTAGTTAGGTTTACTAATATTGACCTTTAGGAGTTGATTAAGGGAGTTATGTTATTATTTCAATATGATTTTAAACTAGAGTTTTATAGTTCTGGGGGTGAGATTAAAAATCGGAAACCAAAGTTTGTTATAGAGACAAAACATGGGGCACCTATTATTAATATTGTAATTAGTAATGAATATTCCCTTATGAGTGCTTTGCAATGTAAAAAAGCACAATTGCAATTGTTTAATATGCCTTTAAATTTTAATAAGTCTTTAAGGCATGGAGATATTGTTAAAATATACTATAAAAAATTTGCGCATGAGGATGAGTTTGCTTACAGATTTGTTATGGCTGGATATCTGGGTGCTCCTATTGATTTTGATTTTGAAAATGGTGATTTTATTTGTCAATATGAAGTTTATCTCCTGTCTCAAGATACGTTTTTTAATAAAAAGCTTGATACTAAAAATTATAAGGGTAAATCTTTAGAAGAGGCAATAAATTTGGTATTTCCAGGTCAAGCCATTATTAGCATGGGGCCTGATGCTCGAAGTCGCATAATAAGTGAGAGTTTTTATGCCCTTACTTTGAAGGAATTTATAGAAAAACTTATTGAAAACTATGTGCATTTGATTTTTGTTGATGTTGGTGAGTTGGACTTTAAGGTTGATACTAAATTTGTTTTTATTAATTTTGATAAACTAGGTGGCCAAATAGTTTATAAGAAGCTTGAAGATTTTGCACTTTTATTCATTCCTCAAAGGGAAGTGAGATTTGTAGGCCAATCTGCCATTAATTTTTGGAATACTAAACTTCTCTTTACAGATAAGATTAAAGTTGGAGATGGGGTTGAATTTATAGATAGATATGGGAGCGTTGTTAGGGCTTTTGTTCAAGAGACTAGTGCTCATTTAAGCAATGTGGGTGATTGCACATTAAAATTGAAGCTTTATGATGAATCTAATATTTTATAGGTAGGATAAATTTATGAACAAAACTTATGAAATTTCTAGAAGACTAGGAAGTTTAAGTAATGATTTGGCACTTGAGGCTGCTAAGAAATATTTACGTGATAATGTATTTATTTGTCGCATTGGAATTATTAAGGAATTTGATTTTAATTCCCAGGAAGGAATTGTTGTAATTGAAGAATATGAGGACTTAAGGATTAAGAGTCGCAATATCTCAAATTTAAAACTTGAACTTAGGGAAGATGATAGGGTAATCTTGCTTCAAAGTGGCATAAATATCTTTAATGAGAGAGATAATAATTATTTCGATAAACATTATTTTTATATCTTAAATGCAGTAAGTCTTGAGTATGCAGGTATTGATGTAGAGAAATTGAGCATCAGTGCAAAAAAATTGGATGTGTTATGTGAGGATGCTTCTTTTAATTCTAAAAATGTGATATATGATGGTGAACATACTAGGATTTCTCTTAACTCTTTAGTTATTGAGGCTACTAGTATTGAGTTTAAAGGCAATGTGTATATTAATGGTAAATTGTTTGAAAGTCATACACATGGGGTTGGTAGCATAACTTATGTTAATGCCAGTGGAGCTCCCACTCTTGCAACTGGTAATACCTCAGGTGTTGTATAAATTTAAAATATTTAAAATTTGATTTTTAAATATTTATTTCGATCTTTATTCCAAGTCTCATCTGGATTTTTGATATCATGTAGGTGTCTCTTTATTTTATAAATTAGACATTTATTTTATTTGATTTTAAAAATAAAGTATTATTTTAATTTTTAATCAATCATTAATGAGATATGTTTTCATATAGAAGGGAGATATTGAAATATGAAAGCTTTCAACATTTTAATTTTATTGATGGTTTTATTTTGTTGCTGTGAGGATGAAGAATATGTCAATAATTTGGGGCTAGGTTACAATTTTGATGATATTGCCAGCAGTGAGCTTGACATTGGTCTTGCCTTTGATCATCCTTCATTAGAAAACTTAATGACAGGTTTTAATCTCTCAGGGGAAGAAAAAATAGCAGTTAGATTTTTAAGAAGTGCATTAACAGATCCTACAATTGCAGAAGGTATTCCAAATGTACGTACTTACAGTGATGATGAATTTTATGAGTTTTTAGTTGTTCTAAGTTCTGCTAAGATTAAAGAGGCAGTTGCTGATATAGTTGTAACATTAAGAGTACGAGATGACATACTGGATGCTATATATGAGCTTGCAGATGGACATCCTAAAAGGGATGGTTTTGAAGTTCAACTTGCTACTAAGCAGAGGGAATATTTAAAAATTTTGAAAGTTTTTTGTGGTGGTGATAATGGTTACAGAGGTGCATATCTATCACTTAAGATGGCTAATTGTTCAAAAGTGTTTACATCATTAAAAAGGCAAATATATGATGTTTTGCATGAATATTAGATTTGTTTAATTAAATTGTTGCATTGTAACTTGAGTTTTATTTGTACTCTTTCTCTTTAAAATAAATCTTGAAATCTATAAATTTCATTATTTCATTACTGAAGATAAAATTTTATCTTCAGTAATATTTCTTAAGTAGTATTACTACTTAAAGTTTTATTATTTATCTTCACTAAGAACTTTGAATTTGGGCTTTACATTTCTTATACTTTTGTGTCTTTATAAAATTATTTTTATAAATTCATTAAATATTTTACTATTTATAAGTATTTGTTAGGTTTGTTCTTGATTGTTTGTTTTGTTTTTAATAGTAATTTCTGCTTGCAAATTTTATCATCGTTGAATTTTTAAAAAGATTTTCAAAAATGGATATTAATCTATCACCATAGGTGCTACTGCATGTGAGTATTTAATTTTATTCTTTAATTCTGGTATTATGTTTTTATCTGTGCCTACGACATGTTTGCTTTTATTTTTATCCAACTAAAACCGCAGACTCGTACTCTACATTTTGATGTCATGTGAGGTGTTTAGACAAATATTAGTTAGGGTAGTCTTCAAATATCTTGAATGCTCGGTATATGTTGTAGATATGTGCTCTTTTGGGATGAATAAATTCTTTGTAATCATGGTCTAGATTGGTCTCATACTCATCCGTGTTGTTGTCTTCTGCAATGGATGGTTTATTAGCTTGGTATACTTTAACAGTTTATAAGTAGGGTTAATAATATAATCATCTTTTTCATTTATACATCTTTTCAAATTAAATTTTTATAACTTATTAGTATTTATTATTTCCCTTAATTATTATCTTTAAGTATTTTTACATTAATTTTTTATCTAAGTGCTTAAGCCTACTCTTTTAGTAAATACACATAGTTATTAAGTCATAATTAACACATGTAAATAATATTATTTAAATAATTTTAAACACAAGTAATTTTTAATTTTTGTGCTTACCATGATTAATAAAAATTAAAATTAATTAGACTTAAATATTAATTATTGTGGATGAGTACCGCTAACTGACAGGCACTCTGAATCTGTTATTTGCAGTTTTGGTTTCTGGATGCTTTGCTATAACTATTTTTAGGAATTCATTGAATAATTGAGCATCTAGCAAGATTGTGTGGGTGGTTGTTTCTCTACTTAATGTGTCTTCAATAGTTATCTCACCTGACATGAAGTACCAATCACCATTTTGGTAGAGCTTTGAAAAAGCAGTTATAAGACCATCGCCTCCATTTGGAAAGTATGCATATAGTTCTCCATAAATACTTATACCTTTATATCCTAATTTTTTAGTTGAGACCTCAAGTTCATTAGCTATTTTATCTCTTGTGGCTTGCTGATGTCCATTGCGAAAATCTAGATTTAGTTCTTTGTGGTTTGTGAGTTTAAATGACACTATTTTAACATAGTCAACTAAGCTTTCAAATAGTATTAAAGGCATTACGTACTTACTGTAGTTTTCATTATTCTTAATAGGAGCTACTGCATATGAGTATTTAAATTTACCTTGAAATACAGGTGATGGTTTCCCGTCTGGTCCAATTATATCTTGTACATTGCTTTTCATCCAAGTGAGATGGCAGGTGTGATTAGTAGGTGTTATTATATGACCAGAGAGACATACATCTAAGAGCCCTTCAGATATTTGAAGTGGTTCTCTTTGGTACTCATATACTTCTTCTGTGTCAGTGTTTGACCTGATAGAGCGTGTAGAGCCCGATTTAATGGCGTATTTAAAATTTGGTTTGTCATATTGATCTTGCGATACATGACATGTTATGAAGATTGGTAAGAAAATAATTATTCTCTTCATATTTACCCCCTTTTATTTTTTAGAGTACATTATTTTAAATATGTTTTTTATTTTATCGACTTATATAATAAATTATTTTGATTCATAAAACAAATTTATTTAACTTTTTTTAATTAAATTAATTTCTAAAAAGGTATTAAAAAATGCTTAAAGGTCATTAAAAGTTATTACAGGGATATTAAAGAGACATTACTTAAAGTTATCTTTAAGTAATGTCTCTTTAATTTAATTAACCTTTATTTTTTTAATCTAATTGTTAATTGGAACTCTAAATTTGGTATTTGCAGTTGTGGTACCTTGATGTTTAGATACAACTGATTTTAGAAATTCATTAAATAATTTACCACTTAAGAGTATTTTGTAGGTTGTCTCGTTGTTTGTTTTTGTGTCTTTAACTTTTATCTCTCCTTCCATAAGGTTCCATTTTCCATTTTGGTAAAGAGCAGCAAAAGCAGATATTAACTCATCCCCACCAGTTGGATTTGTTGCATTTAATATTCCATAAGGATATACGTTTTTGTATCCCTCTTCAGATGATTTCTCTACCTTAGGTATACCTTGAATAATTCCACCCAAAACGTTTTTGTTGTTGAAGTCTAGGTTGGTGTGATTTATTAACTTAAATGAGGTTACTTCAATGTTCTCGTCCATGCTTTCAAATAATATTAAAGGCATGACGTAGGTACTGTACTGATCATTATATTTGATAGGTGATACTGAGTATGAATATTTAAGTCTACCTTTTAAAGCTTCCAGTGCTTTTTGATTATTCCCGATGATTTCTTTGGCTTTAATTTTCATCCAAGTGATTTGACATTTTCGTGGACGGCATCCACACCACAACCAGCAGATTGGACACATGCATTTTTCAGTAGTACCTTCAAGTATTTCAAAAGTGGCATCTTCTTTTGTTAATTTTGCATATTCATCCTCATTTTCTCTTAAGTGTTTTTTTGATTTGTCATTATGCATTATTTCTTGCTCAAGCTTAGGTTTAATATTTTTTATAATGCTATCACTTAAGAAACAAGATATTATAAATAACGGTAGTAAAAAAACTGTTTTTTGCAATTTTGCCCCCTCAAACATAGGAGTATATAGCTAAAATTTCATTTTTCATTTAAATTCAATATTCAATATTTAATATTTAATATTTAGCATATTTATTTATTATTTAGCTTATTATAGGATGTATTTGTGGTTAAGTACCTTTATATCGTAAAAAATGCTTATTTAATATTAGATAGTTTTATGTTAACATTTGTTTTACTAACTTTGGTTTTAGTTGTTGTTTTAATTTTTATTAAGGGGATTAAGGGGAAGTTAATTTTGTATAATGAGATGAGTTGTTTAGTAGTTAAGATATTTATAGAATAACATGAATTATTGCAAAGTAATTGTAATGTTATTTTTAAGTTTTGTATAAAATCTAGTCACCCGTAATTTCTGGTGACAACTTATAAAAAAATAGAAATTTTAATTAGGGTGGGTATATGCATGATCATGTAGAGGCTGCTGAAGAGATTTTGGATAAGGAATACAAAGTTTTAGATAAAGGTTTTTTAAGACTTGTTGACTATATGGGTAGTGATGATCGAATAGTAAATTCTGCTAGAGTTTCTTATAGAGATTCTAAGGCAAAAAGGGATAATGCTGGTCTTATTGACTATTTAGTCAGAAATGAGCATACAAGTCCACTTGAGCAAGTGGTTTTTACTTTTCATGTTAAAGCGCCAATCTTTGTAGCAAGACAGTGGATGAGACATAGAACATCAAGAATTAATGAAGTCTCAGGCCGTTATAGTTTGATGAGAGAAGAGTTTTATGTTCCTTGCAGGGAAGATGTTAAGAAACAAAGTATTACTAATAAGCAGGGACGCTCAGATGAGTCTGTTGATGAATCTATTGTTTTATCCTCTTTAGGTGGTCTAGATGAGAGTTATAAGACTTCTTACAAGATTTATAATGATATGATTAATAATGATGTATCTAGGGAGCTTGCAAGAATAACTCTGCCTTTAAGTTTGTATACCGAGTGGTACTGGCAAATCGATCTTAATAATTTATTTCATTTTATTAAGCTTAGATCATCAAGTCATGCACAAAAAGAGATAAGGGCTTATGCTAATGTCCTATTAGATATTGTTAAGTTAGTAGTGCCCTTAGCAACTGATAGCTTTAAAAAACATATTTTGGGAGGAGTTATGTTCTCAAGTGAAGAGGTAGATGAGATTCGCAGAGTATTAGATTTAACCAAGCTTAATTTACAAGATAAGAGTTTAACTAGGTTAAGAGAAAAACTTAATTTGTGATTTGTAATTAAAGGAGTTAAGTGTATTTTAGTAGTTTATGCTTCAAAGACAGGAAATGTGTCGCGTTTTATTGCAAAAACAGGACTTGAAGATATTTTTCATGTAGTTACAGGTGATGAGATTGTAAGTAGGCCTTATGTGTTACTTACATATACATTTGCTTTTGGTAAAGTTCCACCTGAGGTAGAGAAATTTTTAAAGCATAATTTCAAGCTTATGGTTGGGGTTGCTGGTTCTGGAAATAGAAATTGGGGTGGTTCATTTTGCAATGCTGTTAATTTAATAAAAAATAAATATAATGTTTGCGAAATATTAAAATTTGAGCTTTCAGGAACATCACATGATGTTGAGAATTTTGTAAAGAGGATTAAAAATGAGGCACTTAGAGTTAAATAATGAGATTATGGTTTTAAAGGATGGATTTTACAGATTAGAAAAAGATCTTGAGGCTTTGAGTGTTTTTTTAAGTGAAGTCAATTCTAAGTCTTTAAAATTTAAAAATCCAAATGAGAGAATGCATTATTTAATTGATAATGATTTATATGAAGATTTTTATAAAAACTATTCTGAAGAGCAGATACTTGAAATATATAATCTTGTAAGTCTTGAGAATTTTCAGTTTAAGTCTTATATGAGCGCTTCGAAGTTTTATAAAGATTATGCACTTAAGATGAATGGTGGTGCTACTTATCTTGAATCTTATGAGGATAGAATAATTGCAGTTAGTCTCTTTTTAGCAGATGGATGTTTTGATTTTGCTTTAAAACTTGCTTTAGAGATGATCAAACAACGCTATCAGCCTGCAACACCTACATTTTTAAATGCTGGTAAGAAGGTGAGAGGTGAGCTTGTATCATGTTTCTTGTTGGAAGTGGGAGACTCTCTTAATAGTATTACTTTTAATATCTCTTCTGCCATGCAGCTTTCAAAAATTGGTGGAGGAGTGGCTTTAAATCTTTCAAATATTAGGGCTAGGGGTGAGGAGATACGGGGTATTCCTAATATTGCAAAAGGGATTATTCCCGTTATGAAGCTTTTAGAAGATGGATTTAATTATGCAGATCAGATGGGACAGCGAAAAGGTGCTGGTGCTGTATACTTAAATATCTTTCATTATGATATAGAAGATTTCTTAGATACTAAGAAGATCAATGCTGATGAGAAGAGTCGTGTTCAAACATTATCATTAGGAGTAGTAATTCCAGATAAATTTTTTGAGATTGCAAAACAAGGTAAAAATTATTATGCTTTCGCACCATATTCGCTTTATAAAGCAACTGGGCGTTTTATGAATGAGATTGATTTTGATTTAGAATATGACTTGTTTGCAAGTAATCCTCGTATTTTGAAAAAAGAAATTTCTGCTAGAGACATTTTGATTCGTATTGCTAGGCTGCAATTTGAATCTGGATATCCTTATATAGTGTACCAAACAGCATGTAATTTAAATAATCCGCTAAAAGGTCTTGGAAAAATTAAGATGTCTAATCTTTGTACAGAGATTTTTCAGATTCAAACCCCATCAGTTATTGGTGATTATGGTGAAGAGGATTTGATTGGATATGATATCAGTTGTATCTTAGGTTCACTTAATATAGTTAATGTAATTAATAGTGATTTTGAGCATACCGTTGATATTGCCATGAGGGCATTGACATCAGTTGTTGATAAGGCTGATATTAAAAATGCCCCAAGCATAAGGAAGGCAAATAATGATTATCATGCCGTTGGTCTTGGAGTTATGAATTTACATGGGTTTTTGATTAAAAATAGAATCTCTTATGAGAGTGCTGAGGCTTTGGATTTTGTTCGCATCTTTTTTATGTTATTAAATTTTTATTCCCTTAAGAGTAGTATGAATATTGCAAGAGAGAGAGGTTGTGCTTTTAAAGATTTCAATAAGAGTGAATATTATAATGGCAATTATTTTGATATGTATTTGAGTGAAGATTTCACTCCCAAAACAGAAGTTATAAAAGAGATATTTAGTGGACTTAAGATTCCTCTAAAGAGTGATTGGGAGAGCCTTAAGAGTGATGTCCAGAGGCATGGGCTTTATCATTCTTATAGGTTAGCCGTTGCACCAACTCAGAGTATATCTTATGTTCAAAATGCAACAACATCTCTTATGCCTATTGTTGAACCTGTTGAAGCTAGGGTTTATGGTAATTCTACAACGTATTATCCAATGCCATATCTTAGTAGGGAAAATGCTTTGTTTTTTAAATCAGCATATTACATGGATATGAAAAAATTGATTGATCTAATAAGTGAGGCTCAGCGGCATGTTGATCAGGGAATTAGTACCTTGCTTTATGTTACAAATGAGACTAGTACCAGGGAACTTGTAAAACTTTACATTTATGCTAAAAATAAGGGACTTAAGAGCTTATATTATACGCGTAATAAAAATCTTTCAGTAGATGAATGTATTCTTTGTGCAATATAAATGCAATTATATTACATATACATGTAATATACTATTTAGGAGAATTGTTAAATGAATATGAATAGAGAAGCTATAAATTGGAATAGATTAAATAATGGTTATACCAAGATGTTTTGGGACCAAAATATAAGACAATTTTGGGTAGATGAAGAGATTCCTATCTCTGATGATAAGTTGGTTTGGAATTCCTTAGATATCGAGGAGCGGGATGTTTATGAGAAGGTTTTAGGTGGACTTACATTATTAGATACAGAACAAGGTTCTGTTGGTATGCCTCGTATAGCTTTGGCAATAGATAATTTGGATTATAAGCCTGTTCTTGGGTTTATGGGTGCTATGGAGCATATGCATGCTAAGAGTTATAGTAGTATATTCTCAAGTTTATCAAACATAGAGCGAATAGATTATATATTTGATTGGGTAAAAACTTATAAAAATTTTCAAGATAAATTAGATCTGATCTTGGGTAAGTATAACAGTATACACGATAGAATGAGTTTATATAAAGCTTTGTGTACTTCTGTGTTTCTTGAAACGTTTTTATTTTATTCTGGATTTTTTTATCCACTCTATCTCTCAGGTCAAGGTAAGATGGTTAATAGTGGTGAAATTATTAATTTGATATTGCGTGATGAATCTGTTCATGGAGTATTCGTTGGTCTCTTGGCACAAGAAGAGTTTGATAAAATGACTTCTAGAGAACAAGTACTTGCTTACAAAGAGTCTATGTTAATCTTAGATAGGCTTTATGATCTAGAAAAGGCATATACTAAAGACTTATATTCATCTATTGGTCTTGAATCCGCTGTTGATGTTTTTGTTAGGTATAATGCTGACAAGGCTTTGATGAATTTAGGTTTTGAACCTACATTTAACATTCAAGATATTGATGTTAATCCTTTGGTTTTAAATGGTCTTAGAACTGATACTAAAACTCATGATTTTTTCTCTACTAAAGGTAATGGTTACATAAAGCCCATGAAAATTGAGCCATTGCAGGATGATGATTTTGCATGAATTTTATTTCCTATTTTGATTTTAACTTTTTTAATTTTAACTTTTGGTTTGAAGTTTTTAACTTTTTTTATGTTTTTTTGTCTCTTTTTTTAAAGTTTTATATGAATTTTCGAATTTGGTTTGTATTTAATTTGAATTAAAAATCCTCTTCTAGTGGGTTTTAGTTCATTGTATTTGCTTGTTTGTTAGAGTGGTTAAGAAAATGTAATAATTTGTATAATTTTTTAATAATTTTTTTAAATTAAACTGTTTTATAAATGTAATTTTATTATATAATGATAAATATCAAGATATATTATATAGTTATTGATGTTAGTATATTATATGATTTTGAGAAGGGGAATGCTTTGTGAAGAAAATATGTGTTATACTTGGTATTTTTTTTATATCATTTATTGTGACTATACTGTTTTATAATTTTCTTTATAACTTCTCAAATCTATCCCAAAGAGACATTGAAGTGAGAGATAATGCTTGCAGTTTACTTAATGGAGCAGTAAAAACATTTAAAGATGAATTTAACAATGCAATCATTAATTTTCAACAAAACAATTATAATTTTAATATTCCTTTTTATAAATTTATACCATTGTTTCAACGTTTAGAGTCTAAGATTAATGTTTATAATGTGTTTGGATATTATGTTACAGTCAGCAAAAAATTGGCTAAAATCTCTAAGAGATTAGACTTATCCTATGATTACACGGCTGGAGATACAGAGATAGTTTATGATTTATTATGTCTTTTCAAGGAATTTACAGAACCAATTGATGAAATCCTTAATGAGCATTCGAGTGATGCAAATTTGACTGGAAATAGTATCATCAGAAATGCAGGTATTATTTCTATAATCACTTTTAATTTGAAAAGGGCAATGGCTATGGGAGAAGAGGCAGTTTCGCAAGTGATGGGGCGGAAATTGACAATAGATCTAGCTATTGCCAACCAAAATATTTTGCAAAAGTTAAAGAATATTATTGATGATGGGATGATTAAATCAAGTGTTCCTTTTGTAAGAGAAATGTCTAGGGAGGATTTCAAAGATAGTTAAATAATATTTAAGTAGCAAAAAGTGTTTGGACTTTTTGTGTTTTATTTTGTCCTTTTAAACGCGTACAATGTGGTTTAAAGTACTTTGTCCTTTACTTTGTTATTCTCCTTTAGTTTGTATATGCCTAAAAGTATGATTAAATTTGTATCTTTTAGGTATTTTTTTAGTTTTTTGCATGAAAATTTTGTAAAAATGTTAAAATTTACTTTTTTATGTTGGTATTATTTATATTCTCTTGCAATTTCGGTTATACATCATAGGTCGACAGGTTTTTGGTGCTTGGAGAGGGTGTTACAATTTCTGCTGCTCTTAATTTGATTAAATTTATATAAGATATATAAAATATTAAGTGAGTTACAGAGTAACTGGCACCTATGTGTGTATACAACTCTTTATTAAGGGAATCATGAAAAAGTTTTTAGGTTTAAGTTATGATATGTTATTTTCTTTACATAATATTGCAATTTCAGCTTGTCAGATTACCAATATAGATAGTAATGCTATTAGCGTATCACTGTTGTTTCAGTTAAGGAGTTAGTTAAAAGTTGTGCTTAAATAGTAAATTTGAAGTTGATATTAGCTTTAGTCTATAATTGAATATAAAATTACATTAGTCGCAGCAGTGGATTTATAAAAAAGATATACAAATGCTGTATAGGTGAAAAAAGGAGAGTATGTATATGAAGATACTTAGTGTGGTATGGGTAATTAGTGTTTTGAGTTTGTTTTTAATGATGTGTTTGTCGTGTACATCAGACTGTGAATCATTCTTAAGCCCAAAAGCGCATCGGGCTTACAGTAAATTCAAAAGTAAAGTCGATAATTACAGGAGAAAACTTATAGCTGAGCTTGAGTCAGTTCATCTGGATAGTATTTTATTATTTAAAGATCAAACTTATCCTTCTGTATTATTACTAGCTGAAGAAAAGGCTACCAAGCGTAGCATTGCTACTACACTAGGGAATAATTCTAAAGTTATTGAGCGATTGAGAGAGGTATTTGATACATTAGATTTGAAAGACAAAAGCAATTCTAATGATATTGCTATTGCTGTTAGTATTTTGAATCATTTAACTAGTATTACAGACTTAGCAATTAAATTGTTCCATAAGCATTTAAGTAAGAGAAGATTAGCTAGAATTAGGAACAGTTTTCTTCTTGAGTTAGGTCTTGTTGATTTGCTTGATAAGATTACTTATTATCTAGATCAGTTTGTTCAAGGAAGGGTCGATGTGATGTCTAAAATTAGAAGAGTAATAAAAACAGCAGCAGCAAAGCGAGGTGATAAATCAGCCATGATAAATTATTTAAAGACGCTTAGTGACGAGCAAGGCGATCTCTCAAAAGAGATTTTAGTTAGGCTTGTAGACAATGTGTTTAAAATTGAATTTAAACTTAAAGATACATTTAAGTGGGATAGTTAAATAGTATTTAGAGTTATTTGTGATTATTTAAAATAGACAAAAGTCTATTTTTTGTCTACTTTATTTTGGATATTTTCATTTTTTAATGAATTTTGGTTATTTAGTAATTTAAATTTATGCTAATTCTGAGAGGGAAATTATCTTTTTAAGATTAAAGTAATAAATTTTAATTATATTATATAATATATATTCTAGTAGTAGACTAGTTGTAAATGGTGTGTGTGTAAAAAAAAAGGAGAAATATATGGCTGGAAAAGATCAAGTTTTTAATGATCTTCGAAGGATATTAATCGAGTTCAGAGAAGAACTTGAGAGTGAACGGGCTGCATTTATTTCCAAAGAGGCTCAATTAAGTATTGATTTCAAGGGAACATTAGAAAATATCGTTTATTATCAGTCAGATCGGGACAAAATTTATACGATGTTGAGATATGATTTTGAAATCATGGGTAAATTAGGTACAATTTTTGATAAATTAAACTTCAGACATGTAAGCGATAGAGATACAAGGGTTGTTACTAATTTTTTAAACGGTTTAATGCGTGTTGCATATTCAATTCAGACACTCTTTAAGGATGTTTTAAACCAAACAAAATTAGAGATGCTTAAGTCTAGAGATGTATGTGACTTTGAGAAAATTATTCAGTATCTAGTTCAGTTTATAGAGATGGTAAAAGATTTGATGTCTCAGGTTAAGGATATTATATTATCAGCTGCATCAAAGACCAATGAAGATGATATATTAAATGAGTTAAATAAAATTGTCTCTAGTTCAGATGCAAAGCTTAATAGGGGAATGCGTAGTATTCATTATCTTTTATTTGATATCATGGAGTTAATTGATCTTTTATAATAAATTGCAGGAAATTGCTATTTTTTTAGTTTTTTAAGTGAGAGAGAATTTTCATAAGGGTTAATATTAATTATGTAATATATTATATATTTAATTATAAATAATATAAATAATAAATATGTTAATAAATGTGTGAACGCGACAAAATAGTAGATGGTATGTGTAGGAAAAAGGAGAAATGTATGAATGAAGTAGATACAGTTTTTGAGAGCCTTACTAATGTACTGATAAGATTTAAAGAAGAACTTGAAGATAAACGAGTTGCATTTTATCCCAAAGAGTTGAATGTTTATTTCAAGGGAGCATTAAATGAGGTTTATTATCCATCAGATATGGGTGAAGTTTATGAGGCATTAGGGTATGATGTTGAGGTTATTTGTAGCTTAGGTAAAGTGTTTGATAAGTTGAACTTTAAACATTTAGGTGATAGAGATACAAGAGTTGTTACTAATTTATTAAACGGGTTAATGCATATTGCGCATTCAATTCAGACTCTTTTTGAGGATGTTTTAAATAAGATAAAATTAGAAATGCTTAAGTCTAGAGATATAAAGGACCTTAATATAATTACTCAGTATTTAGTTCAGTTTATAGAGATGGTAAAAGATTTAGTACCTCAACTTAAGTCCGTTATATTATCGGCTGCATCAAAAACTAATGAAGATGATATATTAAATGAGTTAAATAGAGTTATCTCTAATTCGGATGCAAGGCTTAATAAGGGGATGCGCAATATTCATTATCTTTTATTTGATATCATAGAGTTAGTTGATCTTTTATGATGAGTTTCAGGAAAATGTTGTAAAGGTGTCAAATGGGGGTATTTTTGCTAACTAGTACGTAATACTTAAATAGTCTGTTCCATAATATTCATGATCTTATTGTTTAATATTATAGCATTGTTTGAGCGTGATATGATTATTGCTTAATAGAGGATGATTTTTACTTTAGTTTTTATAAGTGCAAGTAAGGATTTTGAGGTTAAAGGTTTATATTTTTCAAATAAAGAAGAATGATTAATTGGTTTATAAGAGAAAATCTTTTATTTAAGAGAATTTAGGGTGTATATAATAAGTATTATATGCTGTATGTTATACATATGTGAGATAATTAAGAGGAGAATTTGTATGAGTATGAAAAGGTTTAGTATGATATTGTGCATGGTGGGTTTAGTGTTGGGATGTGTTGCTGGTGGTGGGAGTGACACAGTATTCATGGAAGGTAGAAGAACTGGAGAACCTTTCTCAATGTCTATGCTGGTACCGTTTTTACAAGATACACTAAGTGAAGCTTATAATGATTTGAAGTCGTTAGTAGAGTATTTTAGAAATCAGATTGCATATGAATATTTAGGTAATTCATTTAATGTACCTTTTGTAATTGATGCTTCTAAAAATTCTATTGTTCAGCAATTGTCAGGCTATGGTATTACAAATGATGGTATAGTTAAGAATAGTAAGAGTTACAGCATTTATATAGCTTTAGGGTGTGATCTTACACTTATGCAAGCATTAAAGAACATACTTGCTAAATTAGACTTAAGACCAGGTTCCCATAAGGAAAATAGAGATATAACCATTGCTTCTATGTTGTTATTTAATTTAGAACAGGTTTCATATTATAATTTCCTTTTAGAGAATAGTTTGAGTGATAACAAATTAAATGAAGTTAGGATTAGCAGTGCAGCGACAATAGAGAATATTTCGCAGATTACTTCTTGGCTATTTTCGTTTATGCAATCAAGAGACGAGCTAATTAGAGATTTTAGAAAGGTTATAAGTGGGGCAGCCGTAGTCAGAGATAATAGACAATTAATGGAAGCTGAGCTTAAAAAGATTGTTAATGATGGCAAAATTAAGAGCAAAATTGGTGATATTGGTGATTTGGTAAGAGATATTCAAAAATTAGTTACTCAGATTACAAAAGTTATGCCTTAGTTTTATTATTATTCTATTCATAGATGAATAATTTATGTATTTAAGAGGAGAAATATTATGAGAAAAGTTGGTATGGTATTGTATATATTAGTTATACTGGCTTGTGAGCAAGGAGACCCGGACGGTTCAAGATTTGACGAAGTAGACAGCAATTTGAAAAAAAATTTAGGTCCATGTGATCAAAGAATGGGTTTAAGACTGGTAGAACAGATAGAGGTTGATTCCAGACATGTAGCTTTTTATAAACTTTACAAAATGGTAAATGAGTATAAAGAGTTTCTCAGTAGTAGAACATTTAAAGGTTTAGATTATAAGCTTGTATTTGAATTTCCTATATCACAAATATTTCCAGTCTATAGTAATGCAGATTTCATTTATGAAGGTTTAAATTATAATCCCACTGCTATTAATAGTCTTAAGTTAATATTGTATACATTGAACTTGGACGTTAATATTTTTAATCAAGATTTATTTCAGGCTTCCCGATTATTAGAGTATATATCAGATAGTGCAAGATTGCTCAAGACGCTTTTAAATGATAACTTAGATGAGGCAACCTTAGAGCGTCTTAAGGTTAATAAAACAGCTGAAGAGCTTACTAAAATTAATTTTTATTTAGGTGCGGCTATGGATTATAGGATGCAGTTTATAAAACAACTTTCAAAGGCGTTAATCAAAATAGCTGTTAAGAATGCTGATAGGGATTTTGTTTTGGAGAGACTTACTAATGATATTGTTGGACAAGTCGATGGTCTTAGGCATGGAGATCTTGTTGAATTAAGTGCTTCGATTAATAGAGATACTATTAATTTACTTTATGTCATTATGAAAAGAATAGTAGATATAATTTTGTGTTTTATTGGGAACTAAATACTGTAATTTTTTTTGAGTCTTCAATTTGCTTTGTGGCACTTTAACTTTTTAAGTAATCTTTAATTATCCCATTAGCATAAGATCTAACTTGTATAAATGTAATTATATTATATAATATTAGGTATTAAAATGTTTTAGTATAGATAGATATTGAATTATTTATGCGTAATAAAAAGGCTTTAGGGAAGGTTTATTCAGTTTATGTTGCAATTAAAATTATAATTTTTCATTAAATTATTGATATATTTATACTTAGCATAAGTATGTATTAATTACTATAAAATATATATTATTATGTAGTAAACAGGCTATAATAAGGAGGATTGTATGAAAGTATCTAGTTTAGTTATGGGTATAATTTCTTACAACTTAGAAGGACTTGCAAAGGACAAACCAGTTGAACAGTCATTGAGTGTAAGGGGCCACTCAAGAGATAATGAATGTTCACAACAATCGTTTAATATAAGTGCCAAAGATAGGGCTTACTATGCATTAAAGACAAGAGTAGATTCTTACAAAGAGGAGCTTAAAGATGCGTACAATCATTTTGATCTAGGTAAGCTTTTATTGAATATTCCTTTCAAAAAAATCTCACCAGATTTTTTTGCTTCAGATAAACAAGATAAAGTTTATGCTGGGCTTGGGTATGATGTTGAGGTTATTAAACAATTAGGAAGAGTACTTAGTAAATTGGATTTCAACGGTCCTTATTTCATCAATACTGATGCAAGTGTTGCTCATAGTTTATTGGTAATTTTAAATAATATTACGAATTATATCAGAATCGTTGTAAATTACTATTTAAGTGATGGACACTTAGCTCAAATTAGAGCTACCAAGAGTGAATCAAGGCTTAGTGAAATTTATACCAGTTTAGAAGAATTTATTAATATAAGCAAAGATTGTATGTCTAAAATTAAATTACAAATAACATTTTTAGAATCAAGAATGACTAGAGAAGCCGTATTATCGGGAATAAAGGAACTTGTTGATTATGAGGGAGATATTGGACGAGCAGTTAGTTTAATGAGTACAATTGCCGTTACAATTTGGAGTCTTTGTTAAGTGTAGATTAAGTTGAGCGTGAGTATTTCAGTGCATGTTTTTGAGTTTGAGGTAAGGTGAATGGAATAAGAGTGGTGTTATTTTGAAATAGAGTGTAAAATATGGTGTGGTATAACCCAAGACTGGGTAATGAACTGGTTTGGAGATATTGGACGAAATATTTGCAAAGAATTAAAAAACCTAGTTTGAAGGATAATTTAAATTCAATAAATTTAGAATATATATTTATATTAGGCAAATTATTTAAGATTGTTATTATAGTTTGACAGTAGATTGGCTTATAGGTTTTATTTTTTGTGAATTTAATGTTATACTAATTTTAATATTATAATTAGTATAATATATATTATATAATATTATGTGATGTGAATTTTAAAAAAGGAGAAGTATATGAAGAAAATTAGTATAATTTTTTATTCGTTGTGTTGCTTGGGTGTGATGTCTTGTGAACAAGGTAAAATATCCTTAGATCAAGGTTCAATTAAAGAGGGTTTAGATAATCTTGTAAAGACCTACTTGAACTTAGACAAAACAGGCAAAACAGAGGAAGGTGCTGAAAGTTTGCAAGGTGGTGTGCCAGGGGGGAGTGGTGTAGAAAATTCCTTAGTAGTTCCAGTAGAAGTTTCAGGAGATGATCAGAGAGAGGATTTAGCAAAAGCACCAGAAGAAGTTCAAGGTAATGCACCAGAGAACGATTTAGAGGAAGTGTACACTAAACTTGAGAGAAGTGTAACTAGTTATAGATCACAACTTAACAATGCACGTGGTCAATTTAATCCGAATCATCATTCGTTGCAAGTTCCTTTCAATGAGGTAAACGCAAGATTTGCTGCTCTAGATCAACAGGCAGATATTTATGCTGCTTTAGCACATGATGTTGAGACTGTGCGGGATTTGGAGAGGGTGTTAAATAGGTTAAATTTACAAAAAGGACTTCCTTTGTCACAGGAAAATAGTACAATATCTGAGAATAAACTTGCTGACAACTTGTTAATGCTCATATGGCAGGTTGGCTGTTTCACTAGAAAAATTATTGATATTCATTTAAGTAATGGTAACTTAAATAAAATTAAGGCTAGCAAGAATGTAGAGAAACTTGCTAAAATTACTGCTTTTTTGGAAGATTTTATAAAAGTGAGATCTGATGCAGTAAAAACAATTCAAGACCAAATAAAATTATTAGTCTCAAAAAATGATAAGTCAGATCTCTTAGATGCAATAAAGAACACTGTTGGTTTAAGCGATAATGCTGGTAAAGAAATTCAGAAGGTATCTTACTTGATTGTAGAACTGGAAGGTAATATACAATTATTGATTAATTGAAGACTAATTAGTTTGTTAATTAGATTTGGGAGTTAATTTAAACTCCCATTTTTTTTTTCATAATAATTTATATTGAATTTGTGTTTATCTTTATATTTTTATTTTTTTAAATTTTATACAAAATCAAAAGTATAAAAACTTCAAAATTTGAAAGTCAGGATTTTTTATTGTATTTTATCCAATTTACTATGTAAATGTCATTCTGTTGCATTATATTTACTAATAAGTATTGATTAATGTAAAAGCTTTAAAAAAGGAGAAGTTTATGCAAGATTTGAGTATAGTGTTTTTATATGTCTTCGTTATGCTATCTTGTAAACAGGGTGAATTAGCAAGTGGAGTTGTTACAGAGGTTCTGTTTGGGTATCAAGCAGAAGATAGTTTAAAGGATTACTCAGATTTGAGTCAATCAAATTCGAATTTATCTTCTAATAAAAAAACTTCAGTTTTACGTCAGTCAAAGAGTAAGTCAGTGAGTGGAGATTTAGCAAAATCACCAAATATAGATAAAGATATTAAAAACAAAAAGGTTGAAGGTAATAGGGTTGAAAGTAAACAGGGTGAATCAAAGTCAAAAGTTAAGCTAGAAGAACAACGATCAGTTCCAAGAAAGACAGCAAAAGAAGTTTATGCTGAATTTGAAGCTAGAGTAATAAAGTATAGGTCGAAGCTTGTAAATGAGCGCAAAAGACTTGATCCAAGATACTATTCATTCAATATTCCCTTTAAAAAGGTATCACCAATTTTTACTTCTGCAGAGTATCAGGCAGATATTTATGCTGCTATGGGGAGTGACGTGTCAGTTATTATGAACTTAGAGAGAATATTTAGTAACTTAAATTTAAATGAGCCTGCTTGGTATACTTATGGTGATACAAAAGTAGCCGCTCATTTATTTAATCTTTTATTAAATATTTCAGAACAGACCAGGAAGCTTATCAATATTCATTTAAGTAGTACTAATCTTGAGAAAATTAGGATGGGTAAGAGTGTGGAAGATATTATTACAATTGATGCTCTTTTAGAAGAATTTATAAGAGAGAGAGAGAGAGCAGTAAAGACGATTCAATACCAAATAATATCATTGGCATCAAAAAATAAGAGAGAGATGTTAGATGGGCTTAAGAAAACCATTGGGTTAAGTAGCAGCGGTTCTGCTAGAGAGATTCAGCATGCATCTTATTCTATTATAGGAGTTGTAGCTCGAATAGCATATTTAGTGAAGTAATTTTTGATCTAAAGGGGGCCTTTTGGTCCCCTCCCCTTTTATTTTTTATTTTAGTGTTTTTTAGTTTATATTTAATTAATAATTAATTCAGATATATTAGATTTAATTTTTGTTTGTGAAACTGTATATAGTATTGTTATTAAAAATTTGTTTTAAGAGTTGCTTGAAATCACATAATTGATTAGAAAAATTATTTAGTTAGATCTTGAATAGAAACAGTTTCAATAAACTTAAAAAGAAAGGTATGGATGATCTTCTTAAGATATATTCTGATATAATAAAATTCATTGAAACAAGAGAGCGATTAATAGGTAGATTGAAAAATCTAATAATGTTAGCAGTGGTAAGTAATGATCTTTAATTTTTGATAGATCAGTTTAATGGAGGGGTATGGAGCAGGATTTCAGATTGAGAGTCAAGCTATGATATCATTAGCTTTAAAATTCGGAAGATTGTTGAGCAAAATGAGAGAAATTGCAGGCAAATAGAAGTTATCAAGAGAGAATTTAGATAATTTAATAAAAGTTCAGTTAGGTTCAATTGTAAGCCCTATTTTTTTGTAATCTTTAAATAAATCATTTATATGATACTTTTATGTAAAATTTTAATTAATTATATTTTATAAAGTATGATATAATGAATACAAATAAATACTGTTTACTATATTGGTATAAATCTTATCATAGATAATATAGGTGGTTGTGTAGGGATACTTTTTATATTATTTATTTTATGTCGTGCAAAAAAAAGGTAAACAAATAGGAGTTTTTTTGATGACAAAAGTATGTGTGGTTATATTTGTGATGATTTTTTTAGGGTTTTTGATAGTGGAATGTACTGTCCCAATGGGGATAGCAGAGTCAATTGGGATAGTAGGGCAAAGGGGGTTTAGAGGTATAGCGGGGTTATCAGGAGATGCAGGGCTTAGAGGAGATGCTGGAGAGAAAGCCGGACGAGGTGATATTGCAATGTTAATGACAAGCTTGTTGAGCCTTAAGCATTCATATTATTCGAACATTAATGAATTTAATTTACAAAAAAACGATATTGGTATTGAGGCTCTATTTGAAAGTAGTGTATTTAGTGAGTTTGGGGTGGCTTTTAATGATGATGATGCAAAGAATGATGTTTATGCGAGTTTAAAGCATAATGTTGAAGATATTCAAACAGTAAAAATGATCGTAGAGTCATTAACGAATTCTTCTGATTTGAAGGCTAAGGAGTATGCTACGTATTTTTTGATCTTTTTAAGAGACAGTGTCCGTTTTGTTAGGAAGGTTATCTCTTTGTTAGAGAATGAGTTAGCTATGTTTAAGCAGAGTAATGATTTAGAAGGTATGAGTGAACTTAATGCTATGTTAATAATGATGTTTAGACAAAGGGAGTATGTGCTAGATAATGTTCGCGATATACTAAGAAACACAAAACGGTCTTTCAAACCAAGTTTTGTTGATACTGTACTAATTCTAGATGCATTAGGTTCAATTGTTAGACCGGGGGAAAGATTGCGTAGAAAAGTTTATGGAGGGGTGGGTAGTACTAATAGGAGTTTACAAAGCTTACTAATTGCAATTACAGGAAAAGTTAATCAATTAAAGCAGGCATTGAATCATAGTAGTGTATAAAGGTGTATAAAGGAAGTTAAAAAAAAAGAGGAGTTTTTTAATGAAAAGGATATGTGCGATAATATTCATCTTAAGTACCTTGATGTTTATAAGATGTACTGGTCCAATGGGACCACAGGGGTTTATGGGGTTTAGAGGCCTTGATGGAAAACTTGGTGCAATTGGCCAAGGTTTGCGCGGTGATTTTGAATTACTAGAGGCAAGTATATTGATTCTTAAGTCTTCTTATTATTATAACTATCAGTTATTCGATTTAAAGAGAGAAAATTTTAATAATAGTATTGCATTTGAACATAGTGTATTTCAGAATGAATTTAATACAGATCAGCCAAAGGATTACGTTTACGCTGGATTAAGGCATGATGAGAGCAATGTTAGTTTGGTAGAAGAGATTGTAGCGCAATTAACAGGTAATGTTGCTAATAGTTTTGATAATGATGCTGCTAAGCATTTGTTATTGGCTTTGAGGGACAGTGCAAAGTATGTATATGAGTTTATGGATTTCTTTTTATCCGGTGTTGGTTTAGCTAACTTTCGTAAGTATGATGAGCCCTATATTTCTGAACTTTGTGTTATGGCTATGGATATGTTTAGAGAGAGGGAAAGTGTTTTAGACGATATTCAATCAATATTAATTGACATAAGGTTTTTATTTAAGGATGGAGTAGTGGATATTGCAAAACTTCGAAGTAGCCTAAATCCAATTATTAATATTCAGGGCAAAATTTATGAAAAAATTTATATTGGGAATAGAAGCTTGAAGGGTTTGAGAGATTCAGTTAAAAATAAAATTGATGAATTAAAATGATTATTAGTGTATTCGAGGTATTAAAGAAGGTAAAAAATATATAGGGGTTTTTAATGAAAAGAATATGTATGGTAATGTTCGTTTTAAGTACCTTAGGATTTATAGGATGTGTTGGTCCAATGGGGCCACGTGGGCTTAGTGGGCCTAAAGGACATACTGGTCAAAAGGGGCTTAAAGGGCATGATGGACGAAGTGATGTTAATTTACTAAAGGTAAATTACTTAAATCTTGTAAGAGTTTATAATGCTAACTATGAAACATTTAAGTCAAAAAAGGCTGATTTTGATAAGATTATTCCATTTAGCAGTGCTGAATTTAATAATAAATTTGTCACGGAGAAACAAAGAAACTACGTTTATGCTGGTTTAGGGTATGAAGTTTCAGATATTGAGATAGTAAAACAAATCGTAACTGGATTAATGGATATTGTTAGTGATGCTAATAAACGATATGTTAATGATTTGCTATTAGCTTTAAGAGATAGTGCTCAGTATGTCCATGAAGTCATAGAAATTATGGATGCAGGGAATGATTTCGATTTAGCTAAACTGAAGAGAGAAACTAATGAAGAAGATATTAGTGAACTTAATGCTATGTTAATTGAGATGTTGTACAGAAGGGGAGATGTTCTAGATGATATTAAAAATATGCTAGATTCAACAAAATTGTTTTTAGTCAACTTGTCTATTTTACATCATATCACAAGTGTTCGATCTAAATTAGACCCGATTGTTCTCTTGAATGGCAAAATTTATAAAAAAATTTATGTGGGTGATGAAAGCTTGAAAAATTTAAGAGATGCAATTGAGAAAAAAGTGATTAACATTAATCAAATATTATTACCATGATGAAGCATAGCTTTTAGTTTTAGATATATTTAAAGATTATAAATGTAAAATATTGCTATTTTTTATGACTGAATTTACATGTTCTCAATAATTATTGTTAATTAAGTCAGTGTCCAGTTAAATAATGTTGATTAATATAAAACCAAGTATTATCATTAACAATATTTAGTTTGATATTAAAATAATATTAATTTTATTTTTTTTATTATATAAAATCGACTATAAAAGGAGATATTTAATGAGAAAAAAGTTTAAGGATATGTGTGGTATGTATGTTTTGATTGTTTTACTATTTATGATCATGGGATGTACTGGTTCAGTGGGCCCACAGGGTCCACAAGGAGTTGCAGGCAAAAATGGTAAGGATGGGGTTCAAGGTCCACAAGGGCCAAGAGGATTAGAGGGCCATGCGGGTGTGCCAGGTCTGCCAGGTCTGCCAGGTCTGCCAGGTCTGGACGGAGCTAATAGTTCTGAATTGATAAGGGCAAAATGCATGAATTTTAGCAATTTATATTCTGCTAATAAAGATCAATTTAATTCTGGCTTAGTTAATATTCCATTTAATCATATGATTGGTACTGAGAGTACATTTGTTGGTTTTGAAGATCCTGTTGTACAGGATAATCTTTATGCTGGTATGGATTATAATCAAGGTTATGCTACAGCCTTAAAATCTGTAATAGATAAATTATTACTTTCTCCTTCTAAGCCTGATATGATTGGAGCTGCTAAAAGGCTTCTGAATGTTATAAGGGATATTGGAGCTTATGTTGGTGATGTTGTAGATCGGAATAGAGCAAATGTAATTTTGAGTAGCCATACTCTAGGTAGAGTTATTGCAATCAAAGGGCAAGATTTTCTTCTTGATCTTGTTTTTTTGCTAGATACAATGTTGCTTTTGAGGTTTAGCTTAATAAAGGATATTCACTCAATATTAACTTCAGTAAAAGATTTGCAAGATGTTGAAAGAATTAAAGATGCTTTATCGCCAATTATTGGTTTCGGCTCAAGTATTAATGTAAGAGTTTATGGGAAGACTATAAGTAGCTTAGAAGGTTTAAAAGCTGAGATTGAGAGAAAGGTTCAGTAAATATATGAAGACAAAAGCACAATAGACACAAAGGGTTATACACCTTGTGTGTCTATTGTGTATATATTTTCTAAATTTAGATATTTTATAGCATAAAATAATTATGTTAAGACTTGTCTATTTTACATCATGTCACAAGTGCTCGATCTAAATTAGACCCAATTGTTCTCTTGAATGGCAAAATTTATAAAAAAATTTATGTGGGTGATGAAAGCTTGAAAAATTTAAGAGATGCAATTGAGAAGAAAGTGAATAACATTAATCGAATATTATTACCATAGTGAAGCATAACTTTTAGTTTTAGATATATTTAAAGATTATAAATGTAAAATATTGCTATTTTTTATGACTGAATTTACATGTTCTCAATAATTATTGTTAATTAAGTCAGTGTCCAGTTAAATAATGTTGATTAATATAAAACCAAGTATTATCATTAACAATATTTAGTTTGATATTAAAATAATATTAATTTTATTTTTTTATTATATAAAATCGACTATAAAAGGAGATATTTAATGAGAAAAAAGTTTAAGGATATGTGTGGTATGTATGTTTTGATTGTTTTACTATTTATGATCATGGGATGTACTGGTTCAGTGGGCCCACAGGGTCCACAAGGTCCACAAGGAGTTGCAGGCAAAAATGGTAAGGATGGGGTTCAAGGTCCACAAGGGCCAAGAGGATTAGAGGGCCGTGTGGGTGTGCCAGGTCTGCCAGGTCTGCCAGGTCTGGACGGAGCTAGTAGTTCTGAATTGATAAGGACAAAATGCATGAATTTTAGCAATTTATATTCTGCTAATAAAGATCAATTTGATTCTAACTTAGTTAATATTCCATTTAATCATATGATTGGTACTGAGAGTACATTTGTTGGTTTTGACGATCCTGTTGTACAGGATAATCTTTATGCTGGTATGGATTATAATCAAGGTTATGCTACAGCCTTAAAATCTGTAATAGATAAATTATTACTTTCTCCTTCTAAGCCTGATATGATTGGAGCTGCTAAAAGGCTTCTGAATGTTATAAGGGATATTGGAGCTTATGTTGGTGATGTTGTAGATCGGAATAGAGCAAATGTAATTTTGAGTAGCCATACTCTAGGTAGAGTTATTGCAACCAAAAGGCAATATTTTCTTCTTGATCTTATTTTTTTGCTAGATACAATGTTTCTTTTGAGGTTTAGCTTAATAAAGGATATTCACTCAATATTAACTTCAGTAAAAGATTTGCAAGATGTTGAAAGAATTAAAGATGCTTTATCGCCAATTATTAGTTTAGGCTCAAGTATTAATGTAAGAGTTTATGGGCAGACTGGAAGTAGCTTAGAAGGTTTAAAAGCTGAGATTGAGAGACAGGTTCAGTAAATATATGAAGACAAAAGCACAATAGACACAAAGGGTTATACACCTTGTGTGTCTTAGTGTATATATTTTCTAAATTTAGATATTTTATAGCATAAAATAATTATGTTAAGACTTATTTTAAGTTTTTTTGTATAGGCAGGAGTAAGGAGGATATTAATGCAAAAAGTATGCATGTTAGTCTGCATATTTGGGGTTTTAGTATTAAGATGTGCAGTAACTGAAAAAGCTTCAGTTGGCATGAATTCGTCTGGTATGCACAGACTCTCAGGATATACAGGATATATTGGATCATTAGCACCATCTACACCACCCCCATCTAGATCAAGATATCCACAAGTAGTTACATCTTATGATGCATTAAACATAAGATTGTCTGCTCTTAAAGCTTCTTATAATGATAATCGTGATACCTTTTTGCCAATGAAGGCTCTATTTGAAAGTAGTATATTTAATGAGTTTGAGGTGAATTTTAATGATGATGGAAGGGATGATGTTTATGCGAGCCTAAGGTATGAGGTTGCAGATATTACAAACTTAAAAACAGTGATAAAAACTTTAACATCTTATACCGATCAGTCTAGTAGGGATTGTGCTTTGAGTTTATTATACCGTTTAAGGGCTAGTGCGATGTACATTAGGGAGATTATGGATGAAAATGAGGGTATTTTAAATCAAGCCAATTTAAATGTGTTGCAACATAGCAATAATTTAAGTGGACTCAATTTACTTAATTCTTATTTAGATGAAATGTTAAGATTGAGAAATATTGTAGTAGATATGGCTAAAGGTATGTTGGAGATGGCAGTTAAAGTGTTAGGTAATGCAAACATTCAACTTGAACTTGATCCGATTACTAGTGCCCAAGGTAAGCTTAAAGAGATCATTAATTCTGGTACAAAACTAAGTTTGAGAGATTTACGAACAAAAATTGAAATTACAGTTAATAATTTAAGGTTGCAAGTTTTAAGGGGACAATGGTAGCATATTTTTTTAATATATGCTCATTTAGATAAGCATTGCTTAAATTCATGTTATATTTGTAATGTTTATATACGTGTAATATATTATTAATGTGTTATTTATATGTCAAGTATATATGTCAAACTTCCTTCATTGTTGTGTGTGGTGGTATAGATTACTGTCATGCTAGTTGTAAGTTAAATGTAAAAATTTAATCATGTCACTAATTATAAACTAATTATTATATTAAATAATATTAAGTGTAACAAAAAAATAGAGAAAATAATATATTTTATAAATCAGTAAAATATTAATTTATTTAATTAAATAATTGTTTAATTGTTAAACTGAGTTAAAATATGTTGTATGTGTAAAAAAAAGGAGTTGTTTAATGCAAAGAGTATATATGATGATTTGTATGTTGGGTTTGTTGAGTCTAATGCTAGCTTGTCCAGCAGGTAGTAATTTTTTAAGAGAGGAGAGGGGGAGTCATTCAGGTATTAGAAACGATAATAATTTATTAACCTTATTAAAGATGGGTGAAGAGAGAGTTGCTAAAGTGAGTAGTGAAGAGAGAGTTGCTAAAGTGAGTAATACACCAGAAGAGCAAGCTTATGGTGCATTACTTGAAAATTTGAATAAACTTAAAGCTTCATTGAATTATCAGCCCGAAGGATTTAATAGATCTCAGTTTGATAATATATTTCAAGTTTGGTTTGATTCTCAAGGTTTTAAAAAAGAGAGAGATGATGAGGATAAAGTTTATGCTAGTTTAAATCGAGACGTTGAAACTCTCAGTAACTTGCAAATAGTAGTAGATAACTTGGCAAGTGCAGGTAAGCAAGTTGTAGAATTTACTATTGCTATGAAATTATTGGATAATTTAAAGAGTAGTGCGGAATATATAAGTGAAGTTATAAATGATAATGGTTCAATTTTAAGTAGAGACAATTTATTAGCACTTAGAGCCAGTAATAATATAGTAGATATGCAGGACATTAAGAATATTTTAGAGATAATGTTATCAATACGTAATAATTTGATAGAAAGAATTAAAATAATGCTACGGGGAGCAGCAGGGTTAGCCACTATGAAAGTATTAGCACAAGCTAATATTCAGGCATTAATCTTTCATCTTGATAAGATTATTGAGGAAGATGGATTCCTTTATAAGAGTATTTTTTCTACTTCTAAGCCAGTTTTAGGGTTGCGAGGATTGAGAGATTTAATGAGAATACGAGTTGATAAGTTAGGACATTAGGTTTTATAGTAATGATATGTTAAGCAGTTGGTGAGACAATAAGGAATGTATTAACAATATTATTAACAATGTTATTGTATACGTGGATAAGTATTTTGTGAACATAGATTTTTGCATAGATTTATAGTTTATTGCTATGTATTTATAATTATGTATTTATGATAATGAGGATTATAATGCAGATAAGGGGAGTATATAATGAGAATAGGTATGGTAATATTTATAATTAGTGTTTTGGGATCAGTTATTCTAAGTTGTGCAGCAGGTAGAAAAATCTCATTGAATGTTCCTACCAAGCTCCGCACAAATGAAGCCGTCCACACAAACCATTTGGGTAGTAAATTTGACTTAGTTAATCCAAGCCTGCTTGAGGACTTACCACAAACGCCTTATGCTACATTACTTGAAAGTGTGAGATTGCTTAGAGAGTCATTAAATTTTAATTCTGAAGGATTTGATCAAAATGTGTTTGATAGCATGTTTAATGATTTTGCTTTGTACTTTAAGAATGATGATTATTACTTAAAAAATTGTTTTTATGCTGCCTTAAAGCATGACGTCGTATATATTGAGAAAATAAGACAAATTGTAAGAGCATTAAGGAATAATGGTATTGTTGATTATAAGGATACTGCTCTTGATTTATTGATATCGTTAAGAGATAGTGGGATCTATGTTAGTGAAGTTGTGAAAGAGGATGGTCAAATTTTAAATGATGCCAATTTGTGTATGTTGCAGCAGATCAAGGATGTAAAGATTATTAGTGGTATTAAGTTTGCGTTGGATAACTTGCTTGTACAAAGAAATCGTGTGATAGAACTATTTGAAAATAAAATCAGAGATATATTAGGTTTAGAGAAGGTCGAATCAATAAAAAAGGCGGTGGATCTCATTATTGGTAAGAACGGAGAAATTTTGAAGGTAATTGAAGTTGGTAATGATAGCTTGCTAGGTTTGAAAGATACAATTAAAAATAAAATTGATGATTTAATAGAGCAACAGAAGCGAAGGGATCGTATTAATTTCAAAATTAAAGAGAGACTTGAAGAGAAAAGTTAAAGAAGTAAGAGTTAAAAAAAGAGTTAAAGAAATAGGTCTATTAAGCGTGATCATATTGTGTACTTGTTAAGCAGTTTACTGTTGCTTAGAACTTATGTTCATTTTATAGTTTTTACAAATATTAAGTTTGCTTTGTGTATTTCAGTATATAGAATGGACTTTATTTTTTATTATGTTGTTTAAAGCGAAAAAATTAAGAGAAATTAAGAGAGGTAAAGTTGGAGGGGTAAGGTACCTATTTTACAATGAATATAAAGACATAATAAAGCAATCAGCATGATTCTATGTTAATGATATAAATTACATTTAATATGCATTGGGCTCTATTATTGGTTTGATATTTAAAACATGTAGTAGTCAAGTTTGTATTATTGATAGAAGTTTTAAAAACTTAAAAGAAAGGATTAAAAATAAAGTTAGTAATTTTATACCGTAGCTGAACTTAGATAAGCTGTGTATTTATTGTGTATTTATTATGCAGGCTTGTTGTCGTTTAAATTTAATTTTAAGTTTTAATTTAATATTAATTCCGATTAGGTTGCAAATTATATATTGTTTAAGTATAATAAATATTACAGGTTGAGCCACCACCTGATTCAGTTTACGTATTTTAAAGTTTACTTTAAAGACGTAGACTGGCTTTTTATTGTATTCACGTATTATGATATCACTTTAATTATTCTTATATTTCCAATTGCAACATGGATTTAAAATATAAAATAAAATATTCGGTAATAAATAAAATTTTTAATTATAGATGTATTTATTAATAAATACATCTATTTTTTATTGTTATATTCGATTAATGGATTTATATTTTGGTTATGTATATGTGTAGAAGTGTAGATAAAAGTACGACATAAAAATAATGATAAGGAGAATATTAATGACAATAACATCTATGTATGTATGTATGCTAAGTATCTTAGGATTAATGATGATCCAGTGTACATTTAATGATAGCCCAGCTACAAGAGCTAGTTCTCTAAAGTCAACTTTAGTAGTAAATAAAGGCTTAAAAGCAGATAAAGATGAACGTAAAGATGAATGTAAGGATGAACATAAATGTATGTTTTTAAAAAAAGTATGTAATCGATTACACTTGGATTTTGCAGTTGACCAATCAGTATCAATCCCAAAGACATTAAGGGAGGCTGTTGGAATTTTGAAGAGAACTTTAGTAGCTTTTAATAAATCATTTAAAGATAATTATGATACCTTTGAGCAAGGGGTTAATAATTCTGATTATTTTAATTCACGAATTACATTTGTACATGGTCAATTTGCGAATGATTTTAGTAAAGATAAGGACAATATTTATGCTGCGCTAGGATATGATGTTAATGCTATTCGTAATTTACAAACAATAGTAAATGCATTAACAGGATCGAATGCCAGCAATCAAGATATAATGAGCGCTGATTATTTATTGGACTCTTTAAGAGATATTACTCAGTTTGTCTTAACGGTTGTGGATGAAAATGAGGGTGATTTAAGTGACTTTAATTTATATATATTGTGGCAAAAGAGTGATTTACGAACCATTAAATACCTTAAAAATTGTTTAGATGGATTGATTGCAAGAAGAATTGAGGTGATAGGAGATGTTAAACAAATGTTAGCATCAGCAGTAGAAAAATTGGGTAATAATGAAGCAATTCGAAGTGAACTTGAGAAGATTGTTTCTCGTAAAAGCGGATCTATTTATCATAAAATTTATTCTACCAAGAAAAATGACTTAGATAACGATGAGAGCTTATTGGGCTTTAGCAATTTAATTAATAAGAGATTTGACATTATAAATTCATCTTCAAGATACTGGAAGAACAGTAGGACTGCATAATTAAAATTTAAAACCTTTAGTTTAAATGATTATAAAGTCCAAAAGTTAAATTTCAATTAAAAATCACCATTAAAATGATGTTAGTTGTGATTATTAATAATTATTTTTATATAATATATGTAATTAATCTTATATAGTTTAAAGATAAAAGTTACTAAAAAATACCGGTTTAAATTTCTTAAATAAGTAATCTGAATCAGGTGGTGGCTCAACTTTTTAAGTTCAAAATTTACTTTCACTTAAAAAATAAAAAACCAAAGAATGTAAGGGGCAATTTTATGATAATAAGTATGTATGCTATGTGTTTTTATATTTTTTTGGACTATTATCAATGTTAAGATGTGTTCATCAGTAGGCGGTTTATTGAAGGATGATGCGTCTACTATCAAGGTGAGTTCTCAAGTATAAAGACAAAAAAAATCGAGAGATCTGTAAGTTAATAGCCTTTATAAAAAAATTAACAGTATGTGTTTTAAATGTGTCAGTCAAAATGCATCGGGCATTATAAATATATTTAAAACATTAATGCAAGCGAAAAAATTTAGGTTTATAGTAAATTTTATAGTAAAAATATCAACTGTAATTAACAATACTTATGTCATTAAGAAAATACGTTTCTATATATGATTAAGGGATTAATCCCTTAATCACACGTAACTCCCCAATCTCTTGTAGCAGAGCTTTTAATATGTTTAAATGCAGAATGAGCTTCTCCATATTCAGTAATCTTTTCAAGTTCCTCTATCAACTTCTCTTCATTATCTATATTTTCTGCAGCTAGTACTATTTGAGTTTTGATCTTAGAAACAGCAGTGTTTTGTGTTTGCATTATTGTCTTTAATTTAGCAGATTTTTCAGCAAATTCTTTTGAAGACTGAATTTTAACTAAGTTTTTCTCATCTGACCACTTATGCAAGATTTTATGAATAAAATCTGTAAGATTAAATAAAATACTCAATAAATCATCAGCAATGAGTTCATACTCCAAGTTTTTATCAACTGATGATATGGGAACTGTATTATCAGGAACTAAAAAATTAATTGTAGAAGAGACAAAGCCAAATGTTTTTGCAAAAAAACTCTTATTTTCTTCAACGGGCTTTTCTTCAACGGGCTCTTCTTCAACGGGAATATTAGATAATTTGTCAAGTATTACTCTTAAATTCTCAATAACACTCTCATCATGCTCCAGACTAGTGTAAATATAGTTCCACTTAGGTTGAGTATTATATTCTGATAATGATTTTATAAGGTCATCAACTGATTTATTCACTGTAACTTTGTTGAGTTCAATTTCCAATTGTTTTTTATATTCATCTATGATTTGCTTAAATTCAACGTAAGCCTTATCTCGATTTGCATCTGACATAGGAGATTTTCCAATCTCATGAATTACAGGAATCAAAATTTTTGGCTTTGATCTAGAAGTTTTGGTATTCTCTTCAGGAACTTCAGAATGTGTGGGAATATATGTTTTTGATGACACTACTCTTATTCCATCTTGACTAATTACATCACGAGACACCCCCTGTTTGCAAGAAAGAGTTGCAACTGCAATTATATAAATGTTAACTTCGACTTTTTTCATATGATAATTCTCCTTTTTTAATCTTTTATTAATCATTCAAGTCAATAATTCAAGATTACCTAATATATATAACACAGTTTCATACCATATGTACACACCTTTAAATTACATTGCATTTCATTAATTAAACTTATAACTTAAGCATCTTATAACAACTTAAAAGAACACTCTACCACGACACTTTGGATTTTAACCTAGCATAAGATTCTCTTTAAGTTATACTTTCTTATTTGAAAAGTAGTAATTTGTAAATAAAAAAAGTAGCAATGAAGTTAAAAATGTTAATTTATGAATCACCAAATGTGTGTTTATTAATTTTAAACGTTTTACCAATTTGTGTATATCTTCAAAATGGTATGATTTTAAGTTAAAATAAATGATTTTATCAATTATTTTAATAATAAATTAATTTATAAGTTGATTTAATTGAAGATTGATTTATAAATTATATTAATCAAAGATTGATTTATAAATTATTTTAATATTATAAGGAGAAGTGTAGTGAAAAAAATTAATTTATTAATTTTTTTAATTAGTATTATAAGTATAATGGTGGGATGTGGCCAAGGAGGCTCATTGACCCAAAGGAAGAAACATGTAACTAGAGATATTTCAAGGGCACTGAGAGTAGACAGTGTTGAGAGTGGTATTAATAAGCGAAACAAAGGAGCAGGTGCCCAGGTGGCAGGTGAACAAGTTACAGGTGCCCAGGTGGCAGGTGAACAAGTTGCAGGTGCCCAGGTGGCAGGTGAACAAGTTGCAGGTGCTCAGGTAGCAGGTGAACAAGTTGCAGGTGCTCAGGTAGCAGGTGAACAAGGAGCAGGTGCCCAGGTGGCAGGTGAACAAGGAGTAGGTGCTCAGGTAGCAGGTGAACAAGGAGTAGGTGCTCAGGTAGCAGATGAACAAGGAGTAGGTGCTCAGGTAGCAGATGAACAAGGAGTAGGTGCTCAGGTAGCAGATGAACAAGGAGTAGGTGCTCAGGTAGCAGATGAACAAGGAGTAGGTGCTCAGGTAGCAGGTGAACAAGGAGTAGGTGCTCAGGTAGCAGGTGAACAAGGAGTAGGTGCTCAGGTAGCAGGTGAACAAGGAGTAGGTGCTCAGGTAGCAGATGAACAAGAAGGAGATGAACAGAGAAGATCAGCCATAGATATTGCTTATGAAATGTTAACTCTAAGACTAGATAAACATAGGGAGACTCTTGATTCTAGAGTAGATGAACGTGTGTTTATAAAAGCAGGATTTGATCCATCAACCTCTTTATTTGGTGACCAAAAAGTTTCTAAGAAGGTAGAGTATTTTAATCAGTCGGATATAAAAAATAAGATTTATCTAGCATTGGGAAATGATGTTAGAAGTGTTCTGGTTTTACGAAGTATATTTAAAAGTTTAGATTTGTCAATTGAGCGTAGTGATCTTAAATACGATGGTAGTGAAACGAATGTTATGGTAGATGTATTATACCTATTGTATAATGTTTCAGAGCATGCTTCTTATAACTTAAATCTGAATTTTAATGAAGAAAGATTAAATTTAATTAAGAATTGTAATTCTGCAGATAAAATTTCAACTATTGACCTTAAATTAAGGGAGATTATAGCTATAAGGGAAGGCTTGATTTCTATGATTGAGAGAGAATTGTATCTTGCACATTCATATAGAGTTGACAAAGAAGGTAACAAAGAGAAAATGTTAAATACATTGAAGGAAATGATTGATGACAATGGTCAGATAAGGTCGGCAATTAGACAGTTATTTAGACTGATAATAGATATTAAACTTTTAATTAGGTCTTGATAAATTGGGTGAATTTAGAGGTGGTTAAAAAGGATTTAAACTTTCTAGAATGTGAGTAGCATGGGTTATTATATGATATAAATATGAAAATTAAAGGGTTTATTTCAGTTAGGCCTGTATCAGGCCTCCTTTTTTAAAGAGCGGTTTTAAACAGTATCTAAAAAAGAATGTGTTTTTGTTATTATATTTTTGGTAAGTAATTTTATCAATACTAAGTACCGAAAAGATGTAATAGAGATTTGGCTAAGAAGGCTAAGCCACCTATCAGCTTGAAAATTCAAGCTGATATTTAAATATTGTTTGTTATGAATGGACGAAACAAAAATTTTGCCACCTTTAAATAATATTTAATGAAATGTGTAATAAGTATTATAATGTAATATGTATTATATAAGATTAATTATTATTTGTATAGTAAAAAAGCTTAAAAAAATAGCAATTTTTATGAAGAATTTTAGTATTTAGTATGTTGTTTTAGATGTTGCTTATGATAATTGTTTCTTATAGACTTAAAAATAAATCAGTTTATCAATTAGATTTGAGAGAAGATATTTAACTTGTAATAAGTTTAATGATTTTTATTTCTTAATCTGGTAGTTTATCTAAAATAGGAAAGAGAGGAAAAAATTCCTCCCTAAAGCTTGAGTTATTTTTGAAGTCTTATTTTAGAATCTTTTCAATATCGTGAGATAATACTTGAATGTTAGGAATTTCAGTTTTAAATATTGAGCTATACTTAGAATTTACGTGTTGTATGAATTTTTGATTGTTATTTTGCATGTCATTATTAGCTTCATATTCAGTAATAATATTATTAATAGTATCTATCCATTTTTTTCTTAAGTTTTCAATTTGCGCAAGTTTGTTTTTGATGTCTTTTAATTCTTGCAGTGTCAAAGTTTGAAGATTATCTTTTTTATTGTGTATTATATTAATTATCCATTCAAAATATTCTTGAGAATAATTTATTCCTGTTACTAATATTATTTTTGCTAAATTATCAGTGTTATCTTTTATGATTGTTGCAAACTTTGTAAGTGTATCTTTTTTCCATTCTAAGGATAAATAAAATTGCTTTCTTATATGTTTATTTTCAGCAGAATTTATTGTTTTGCCATTTTCACTGTCTTTTAAAAATCTAAATATTCCCCATTTCATTCCATATTGATCATCATCTTCAATATTATTTTTATATCCATTTATTAAAGCTATACTGGTTTGAACTTTTTGTATTATTTCAGCTATTAATGCTGCTTTTTTGTTATCTTCTTTTGACTTTACATCTTTAATTTCTTTTAGATTGTCTTGAGCATGTTCTTTATTTATTTTAAGTTCAGATGGTTTGTCATCGCTTTGATTTGTATTTGCTTGAGAGTTTGTGTGATATTGTGTTTTTGCAAGTGTTCTATCTGAGTTACATCCGACTAGTATAAATGCTATTAAAACAAATGTAATAAAAGTGTTATTTAAAATATTGTTTCTCATATAAATTCTTCTTCCTTAATATTATATTAAAATTATCATTAATTAATAATGATTCTTATATGATATTATATATCATATAATTTAAAAACCAATATAATTATAGAAAAATATTAAAATGTTAATTTTCTTGTTGTGTTTATCTGAAATAAAATATTGGTTGTTAGTTTGTTAACTAAAAAAAGAAGAGAAAACCATCTTCTCGATGGTCTTCTCTTCTTGTGATTTTAATAATTATTGATAATTATATTTAAATGTAATGATGATATTATTCTATTGTGTCTAGTATTGTTTGAATTTCAGAACCTGTATTTTGAGTTACTTGAAGTTGTTTAATTTTAAATAATAGTTTGTAAATTTATTAAATGATAAGAATATTTTTGCAAAATATCTTATCTTATCTTATCTTATCTTATTTTGATGAATTTGTTTATTAATATAATATTGGTGCTTTATTTTTTTTAAAATTTTTTTAGTTTTGTGAGCTATATCTTTGATGCCATTAATTTTATCTTCTATTTTTTTGTATTTAGTGGTTATATGTTCTATTAATTTTATGCTGTTATTTTTAATGTTTGTGTCGGTTCTATAATCATTAATAATATCATCGATAAATGATATCCAACTTGTTCTTAAATTTTTAATTGTGTCAAGATTGTTTATAATGTCTTTTAGTTGATCAACATTTAAAAGAATTAGCTTGTCTCTTTCTATATTGATTTGATTTATGAGCGCTTCAAATGATTTTTGCGAATATTCTCTTCCTGTGTCTAAGATCGACTTATAAAGTTCATTACCTTTTTTAGTATTGTTAGCTTGCATTTGAATAAGAATTTCTCCCAGCCATTTTAATCTTATTGTATTATAGTTTAGAGATGCGTGAAATAACTTTATTTTTTCTTTGTTGATGGGATATATTTTGTCTAATGAATGCATTGTCTTATGGTAGTGAATTTCATCAAAGATTGTACATTGTATTCCAAGTTGTTTTACAGGTTCCTTGATAATATCTGATGAGTGTTTCTCTATTAAAATTAGGGCAGTGTCGACTTTATTCTTTATTTGGTTTGTTAAATTTGTTTTTATGTTGAAATTGTTTTTTGTTTTTGGGCTCATTGTGAATATGTCTTTTTTTGGAGAAGTGTTTAATTGGTTGGTTGGCTTGGGGTTTGAACCACAGGCAAAGAGCATTAAGATTGGTGAAATAAATGTTATAGTAAGGATTTCAAAAATATATTTCACAATATTTTCCTTTTTTTTAAGAAGCATCATTAAAAATGTCGATAATTATTGATCAAAATTATATATTTTATTAATTGTTAAATCAACGTTGTTTTATATTGATTTAAGTTTGAGATAATTTATGCAGATGTAGTGATGAATAGTAATAGTAATAGTAATAGTAATAGTAATGATATTATTGTTTTATGTGTTTAGGGATTATGCGTATAAAATATGTGTGCAAAAAAGGAGCAGAAATGTGTTTCTTTACTCTTAGTAGAGTTATTAAAGTTTTTTTTGAGCGTATAGTGTTTATATTGTATCTAAAATTTCTTTAATCTCATTAGCTAATGTTTCTGTTTTTGCAAAGGAGTTTAGGAATTTTTGTTTATAGTTTTGACTTATATAATTCTTTAGTTTGGCAGCATTACTTTTAATTTGATCTTTGTCATTCTTAAAATCATTGTAAATTGTTTCTGCGTACATTTTGCAAGTATCTCTTATCTTTTGAAGTTCATCAAATTTGTCTTTAAGGTTGTTTAGGGTCTCTAAACTTAGCGAACTCAGTTTATCTTGTTTTTCATACAGTGGTATTAATGCAAATTCAAAGTAATTATGTGCATATTTTTTTGCTTCTGATAGGATGTTTTCTATGAAAATATTGTATTCTGTTTTGATGTCATATTCATTTGGTGCATGATTAGTGTTAGTATCAGCACTCTCTGCTAATTTATTTAGGATTTTTCCAAAATTTGTAATGGCTGGTAGGCGGTGCTCAAAGGCTAAATAAATTAGTTTTCTAGCAGTTTTATTGCGATCACTTGAATAAATTTCATCATTATCGCTATTCTTAGCTACATGAAATGCTTGGCCTTGCTCATTCATTCCGTATGGATCGTTATTCTCTCTCCAAATATCATTTTTGTGTATCTTTAATGTATATTTGGCCCTTGTAGTTTTGTTTTTTAATATGGCTATTATAAGTTTTTTTTGTCTGTTAAGTTCATTATCTGTGCTTGTTGTTTGCGTTTTTAAGATTTTTAAGGCTTCTTGCTTTGCATATTTTGCTTTCTTTAGTGCTTTTTCTAATTCTGAGTTCTCTCCAAAATTCGATTTGCAGGTGGTAGTGATAATTAAAGTGATTATAGTAAACGTTATAGCTAATTTGTGCTTCAAAATATCTCCCTTATTTTTAAAATAGGCCAATTAACCTATTATTTGTTAATGTTTATTAAATAACAATATATATTTATTGGGTTTTTATATCAAGTTTGTTAAGAATAGCTATCAAAATATCTATTTGATATGGTTATTTGTATATGATATTGCTAATTTGAGTGTTTAATGTTTTTATTTGTTCAATTGTATCTTTAAAAATTTTTCTGTATTCATGATTAGTTATATATTCTTCTAATTCTTTAAAACCCTCAGTTCTAATTTGATCTTTGTCATTCTTAAAATCATTGTAAATTGTTTCTGCGTACATTTTGCAGGTATCTTTTATTTTTTGAAGTTCATCAAGTTTGTTTAAAAGTGTTTTTAAATCACTAAGATTTAACATATCAATTCTATTTTGTTGATCACTAAGTATTTTGAATGCACCTTCAAAGTAGTGAGTAAAATATTCATGAATATTTTCTATGATCTCGTTTAGTAAGGTGTTAGCCTGCTCTTGCTTAAGAGTTTTTTGTTTTGCCTGATCAGGTGGCAGGTAAGAATCCTTTGCAATTTTGTTAAGAATTTCTCCAAGAGATTGAATATAAATATCTTTGTACTCAAAAACCAAGTAAATTTTTTCTCTAGACTTCTTATTGTCGGCATGATGATATGGATTTAGGCCTTGATAGAGTATATCAAATGCCTTATTGTTGGAATTCTTATCATGCATTCCAAATTGATCAGACGGTTCAATTCCATAATCATTATCGTATATAATTAGTAGTTTTTCGATATCTTTAGTTTTGCGTTTTAGTTCAAGCTTGGCTTTATCAAATTCAAATTGTGTTTGCTGTTGATTCCATTTTTCTTTCAATTGTACTTCTAATTGTTTTGTATTGTTTTTTATTTCTAGTTTTTCTCTCTCTATTTGCGCTTTTTCATTTTTTGCGTCTTCTTTTTCCTTGTTTGACTTTTCTGATGTTTCTTGTGCTTCTTTTATTTCTGTTGCTGATAATATTATTGTTTTTAATGCTTCTTCAGTTGCTTCTTTTGCTGTTTTTAATTTAGCTTCTGCTATTATTACTTTTGTTTTTGATTTTTTTGTTTCTTTTATTATTTTTATTTCTTGTTCTTTTAGTGCTCTTTCTAATTTTTCAGCCTTGCCAAGATCTACTGCTTTGCATGTAATAATAGTAATTAAAATAAGCATAACAGGCAATTTGTGCTTCAAAATATTCTCCTCTTTTTTAAAAATAAATTAATTAACGGCTATTATTTTATTTATAATGTTTGTTTAAAGGTGATTATACATTTATTGGATTTTAATATCAAGATTGCTGGATTAAGGTTTCTTAAGATATTTATCTTAAGAAATATAGCTATCCTGATGGTTGTTTTGATATTGAATTTAATAAATTTGAATGTAGGTGCTATATGGATATTGAAGTAGATGGTTTAAGTTAATGGAAATTGATATTAGATAAAAGCTTTTATATTATTTTAAGTATATGTGTGATCTGTGAACTTATGTTTGTTATGATGTCCATTGGTTCTTGAAGTTTTTGTCTGTAGTTTTGATTATTCATGTAATTTATTATTTTTGTATAATGACCGTCTTTAATATTATGCTGATTATTGTGGTAGTCATCGTATAGTGTTGTAAGGTGATTTTCAAAAATCTTACTTTTTTGTTCAATTTCATCGAATTTTTCTTTAAGATTGATTAGATCCTCTAGACTTAAAAAATTAAGCTTATCTTGTTTGTTATGCAGTGTCATTAACGCGGTTTGAAAGTAAATCATAGCATAATTAATTATTAAATTGGTAATCTCTGTGGTTTCATAATATAGTTGAGCCAATATTAATCTATGAAAAATTTCGCCGTATTTTTGGATTTTGGTTTTATTGTATTTAAAAGCTAAGTAAAAGTTTCTTCTCTCATTGGCAGATCTTTCGTTATTTAAGAAGTATGTTTTTTGTGGATCATGTTTTTTTATGTCCATTGAGCTAAATCTTTTCAGGTCTTTCCATGTTTGTAATGAATGTGATATGCCAAATTGATCAATAGGTTCAGGCCAATTGGGGTCTGTGTGTATGTTTAATATTGTTTCGATATTTTCAATTTTAAGTTTTAATTTAGCAATTATTAACTGTTTTGAATATTGATTCATTTCATTTGTTATTCTTATTATTTGTTTTTTTGCTTCTAGTTTTTCGTTTTGTGCTTGTTGCAATTCTTGTTTTGCAATTTCGCTTTCTGTTTTTGATGATATTGCGATTTTTTGTTTTATTTCCTTTATTGATTCTACTAGTGTTGCTTCAGATTCTGTGATTCTTTGTGCTTCCATTTCTGCTTCTGCTTCTATTGCTTTTATTTTTGCGTCTAATTCTACATCTGCTCTTGTTGTTTGCATTTCTAATGCTATTTGTTTTGCATCTTCTGCTTCTTGTAGTACTTTTTCTAATTTTGCAGTCTTACTAGGATCCATTTTACAGTTAAGGGTTATTAAAGTAATGGTGAAAATAACAACAGAAATTACATATTTCAAAACATTCTCCTTATTTTTAATAAAATTAAACTAAGTTATTAACGTGATTTATAATTAAGTATAAGCGAATAACAGTTAATAACTTGTATTATATGTGGATTTGATTTGAATATCAAGGAAATGACGAGATAATAAGTCGGACAAAATGACAGTCTTTATAATAATCTCTATTGGGATATTGGGATGCAATATTATTTGATTTACACATGAGTAAGAGTACACATAAGTAAGAGAAGAACAAATGTTCTTCTCTTATATTACAGTAAATTTTGTAATGATATTTATGTGTTTTATATCACATTAACTAATGTGAATTAAGGTAAAGTTAAAATATTTATAATTTCATTAGCTTCTTGTTTGATTGTGTTAAGGTTTTTTTCAAATTCACCTTCTTTGATTTTGCTTGCTATGTATGCGTATATTTCAGAAGAGTGCTCTTGAGTTTTAACTTCACTTTGAAGTGTACCGCTACCAACTTGTATCTTTGCATCGTAATCTTCTTTAATTTTATGTGCTATATTTACAATATTTGTTTTTGCTTCTTTAATTGCATTAATTTTATTGTGCAGTGTGTTTAGATTCTCGAGAGATAACTTTTCAAGTTCATCTTTTTTGTTGTTTATAGTATCGAATGCTTGTAAGTAGTAAGCTTTGGCATACTCTCTTATACTTAACACGCGCTTCCTTACGTGCTCATTTGTAGGATAATCGCCTCTAGCGTATTGTTCTAATTTGTTAGCAATTGTAGCAAAAGCGTTAAGGTAGTCTTTATTATACTCAAATGCTAGGTATACTTCTCTTCTGGCTGCTTTACTCACATCATTATTTGCGTTATATGGTTCGTATTTTTTGGGAGTATGGTCAATTACATCAAATAGTTGAAATCTATCAGAACCAAAGAGGTTATATCCTTGTGGATCCTCTTCCCAATTATTATCATTATGTACTCTTAGTATTGGCGTTACTGTTTGTAGTAAATTTTTTATGTCGTCAACTATTTGTTGTTTTTGAGCCTCTTCTTCTGTCATCGGTTTCGGCGGGTTTGTCCTGCCAGTTTTATTTTGGTTACAAGCAAAGAATAAAATCAATATTGATAAAAAAATAATAAAAAATTTATGTTTCAAAATATTCTCCTTATTTTTAATAAGATTAAACAAATTTATAAAAATTTTAGTTAATACTCGTTATTAACTAGTATTGAGTATTATATGTGGATTTGATTTAAATATCAAGTAAATGACGAAATAATAAATGGCTCAAAATGATAATATTTATGATAATCTCTATTGGGATGCAATATTATTTGATTTACACATGAGTAAGAGTACACATAAGTAAGAGAAGAACAAACGTTCTTCTCTTATATTACAGTAAATTTTGTAATGATATTTATGTGTTTTATATCACATTAACTAATGTGAACTAATGTGAATTAAGGTGAAGTTAAAATATTCGTAATTTCATTAGCTTCTTGTTTGATTGTGTTAATGTCATTTGCAAATTCAACTCGTTTGCTGTTTAGGTAATCTATTATTTCAGTATCGGTAGCAGTAGAAATAGTTTGAAGTGTAGCGCTACCAACTTTTATCTTTGTATCGTAATCTTCTTTAATTTTATGTACTATATTTACAATATTTGTTTTTGCTTCTTGAATTTCATTAATTTTGTCATGCAGTGTGTTTAGATTATCAAGAGATAACTTTTTAAGTTCATCTTTTTTTTTGTTTATCATATCGAATGCTTGTAAGTAGTAAGCTTTAGCATACTCTCTGATATCTTTCATAATATCCTCTACGGCCTTACTTACATCATATTTTGTAGTACGTTCTACTAATTTGTTAGCAAGTGTAGCAAAAGCGTTAATGTAGTCTTTATTATACTCAAATGCTAGGTATACTTCTCTTCTGGCTATTTTACTACCATCATCATTGTTGTTATATACTCTAAAAAACATTATACCTTTGTCAAGAGTAGTATTATGGTTAATTACAGAAAATATTTGACCTTGACCAGAGAGGTTATATCCTTGTGCATCCTCGTCCCAAGCATTATCATTATGTACTCTTAGTATTGGCGTTACTGTTTGTAGTAAATTTTTTATGTCGTCAACTATTTGTTGTTTTTGAGCCTCTTCTTTGTTTTCTGTGTTTATTGTTTCTTCTTCTGTGTTTTGTCCTGTCGGCGGTTTCAGCAGTGTTTCATCACAAGTTTTATTTTGGTTACAAGCAAAGAATAAAATCAATATTGATAAAAAAATAATAAAAAATTTATGTTTCAAAACATTCTCCTTATTGTTAATATTAAACAAACTTATCAACTATATTTATAAAAAGTTTTAGTTAATAATCGTTATTAACTAGTATTGAGTATTATATATAGATTTGATTTGAATATCAAGGAAATGTCGAGATAATAAGTCGGATAAAATGATAATATTTATGATAATCTCTATTGGGATGCAATATTATTTGATTTACACATGAGTAAGAGAAGAATAAATGTTCTTCTCTTATATTACAGTAAATTTTGTAATGATATTTATGTGTTTTATATCACATTAATTAATGTGAATTAAGGTAAAGTTAAAATATTTATAATTTCATTAGCTTCTTGTTTGATTGTGTTAAGGTTTTTTTCAAATTCACCTTCTTTGATTTTGCTTGCTATGTATGCGTATATTTCAGAAGAGTGCTCTTGAGTTTTAACTTCACTTTGAAGTGTACCGCTACCAACTTGTATCTTTGCATCGTAATCTTCTTTAATTTTATGTGCTATATTTACAATATTTGTTTTTGCTTCTTGAATTGCATTAATTTTATTGTGCAGTGTGTTTAGATTCTCGAGAGATAACTTTTCAAGTTCATCTTTTTTGTTGTTTATAGTATCGAATGCTTGTAAGTAGTAAGCTTTGGCATACTCTCTTATATTTAACACGCGCTTCCTTACGTGCTCATTTGTAGGATAATCGCCTCTAGCGTATTGTTCTAATTTGTTAGCAATTGTAGCAAAAGCGTTAAGGTAGTCTTTATTATACTCAAATGCTAGGTATACTTCTCTTCTGGCTGCTTTACTCACATCATTATTTGCGTTATATGGTTCGTATTTTTTGGGAGTATGGTCAATTACATCAAATAGTTGAAATCTATCAGAACCAAAGAGGTTATATCCTTGTGGATCCTCGTCCCAATTATTATCATTATGTACTCTTAGTATTGGCGTTACTGTTTGTAGTAAATTTTTTATGTCGTCAACTATTTGTTGTTTTTGAGCCTCTTCTTCTGTCATCGGTTTCGGCGGGTTTGTCCTGCCAGTTTTATTTTGGTTACAAGCAAAGAATAAAATCAATATTGATAAAAAAATAATAAAAAATTTATGTTTCAAAATATTCTCCTTATTTTTAATAAGATTAAACAAATTTATAAAAGTTTTAGTTAATACTCGTTATTAACTAGTATTGAGTATTATATGTGGATTTGATTTAAATATCAAGTAAATGACGAGATAATAAATGGCTCAAAATGATAATATTTATGACAATCTCTATTGGGATATTGGGATGCAATATTATTTGATTTACACATGAGTAAGAGTACATATAAGTAAGAGAAGAATAAATGTTCTTCTCTTATATTACAGTAAATTTTGTAATGATATTTATGTGTTTTATATCACATTAATTAATGTGAATTAAGGTAAAGTTAAAATCTTCGTAATGTCATTAGCTGCTTGTTTGATTGTGTTAATTTCCTTTTCAAATTCATCTTGTTCGTTTTCTTTGATTTGTATGTCAACGTTAACGTCACCAACTTTTATGTTTGTATCGAAATTTTCTTTGAGTTTAAGTGCTATATTTACAATATTTGTTTTTGCTTCTTGAATTGCATTAATTTTATTGAGCAGTGTTTTTAGATTGGCAAGAGATAACTTTTCAAGTTCATCTTTTTTGTTGTTTAGAGTATTGAATGCTTGTAAGTAGTAAGCTTTGGCATACTCTCTCATATAATTTAAGATGGCCTCTATGCTCTCATGTACATTAATACTTTGTCTAGCACGTTCTGTTGTTTTGTTAATAGATGTAGCAAAAGCGTTAATGTATTCTTTATTATACTCAAGTGCTAGGTATACTTCTCTTCTGGCTGCTTTACTCTCATCATTATTTGCGTTATATCGTTTATTAAATTCGTATTTTTGGTGAGTATGGTGAATTGCAGAAAATATTTGATCTTGACCAGCGAGGTTATATCCTTGTGCAGTCTCGTTCCAAGTATTATCATTATGTGTTTTTAGTATTGGCGTTACTGTTTGTAGTAAATTTTTTATGTCGTCAACTATTTGCTGTTTTTGAGCCTCTTGCTGTTTTTGAGCCTCTTGCTGTTTTTGAGCCTCTTGCTGTTTTTGAGCCTCTTCTGTTAGCGGTTTCGGCGGGTTTGTTGGTTTTGTCGTAGGCGGCTTTGTCCTGCCAGTTTTATTTTGGTTACAAGCAAAGAATAAAATCAATATTGTTAAAAAGATAATAAAAACTTTATATTTCAAAATATTCTCCTCATTTTTAATAAGATTAAACTACTTTATAAAAAGATTTAGTTAGTAATGATTAATAACTTGTATTATATATAGATTTGATTTGAATATCAAGGAAATGACGAGATAATAAGTCGGACAAAATGACAATCTCTATAATAATCTCTATTGGGATGCAATATTCTTTGATTTACATATAAGCAAGAGAAGAACAAACGTTCTTCTCTTATATTACAGTAAATTTTGTAATGATATTTATATGTTTTATATCACATTAACTAATGTGAATTAAGGTGAAGTTAAAATATTTATAATTTCATTAGCTGTTTGTTTGATTGTGTTAATTTCCTTTTCAAATTCACCTCTTTTGCTTTCTAGATAATCTTTTATTTCAGTAGCGGTAGCAGTAGTTCTAAGTTTATTTTTAGGTGTAGCTTTGCCAACTTCTATGTCTTTATCGTAATCTTCTTTGATTTTATCTGCTGCATTTACAATATTTGTTTTTGCTTCTTGAATTGCATTAATTTTATCATGCAGTGTGTTTAGATTATCAAGAGATAACTTTTTAAGTTCATCTTTTTTGTTGTTTATCGTATCGAATGCTTGTAAGTAGTAAGCTTTAACATATTCTCTCATACCATTCACGATGCCCTCTAGGGTAGTCTTCATAGCAGGAGTTGCTGTAGCATTTGCTGCCATTTTGTTAGCAAGTGTACCAAAAGCTTTAATGTAGTCTTTATTATACTCAAATGCTAGGTACATTTCTCTTCTGGCTGTTTTGCTATCAGCATCATTTGTGTTATATAGTTTAGCAGCTTGACCTTGGGGAGTATGTTGAATTACAGAAAATAGTTGATTAGCAGCAGAGAGGTTATATCCTTGTGCAGTCTCATTCCAAGCATTATCATTATGTACTTTTAGTATTGACGTTACTGTTTGTAGTAAATTTTGTATGTCGTCAATTATTTGCTGTTTTTGAGTCTTTGCTGTGTCTTCATTTCTCGGCATTACCCTATCATCAGGTTTATTTGGGCCACAAGCAATGAATAAAATCAATATTGTTAAAAAAATAATAAAAACTTTATGTTTCATAAATATTCTCCTTATTGTTAATATTAAACAAATTTATCAACTATACTTATAAAATTATTAGTTAATAATTGTTATTGATCAATATTGTATATTGATTTGATTTAAATATCAAGATGGCAATAGTTAAAAATAATAATTTTTTATTATAATAATCTTAATTAATCAACAATTTATATTATTATTTTTATTATTTTTGAAGATATAAAATATGTATAATTATTTTGTGTGTAAGTAATTATTATAGTTAGATTTTTTGATGTTAAACTTTATTTAAAAAAGATATAAATATATGATATAGTTTTATTTTAAATTGTACAAATAAAATAATCAATATATAAAAATCAAAATCTGAGTAAACTTCTCTTCTGGCAAGTTTGTTATTCTTATATTTTATGTTATCATCTGTAAGTAGTCACATCAAATAAGTTAAATATATGCTTAATATTGTCATTTTTACTTGTTAAATTATTTAAATTATTTATTAAGATCTTAATCTTTTTATTTTTTTATCATTAATAACTTATTTGGGGTCTCAATTATAACTTGAATCACAAGCTATTAAAATTAAGTTGAAATTAAAATATTCATGATTGTATTAGCTGTTTTTTTGATTATTTTAAGGTCCTTTGCAACTTTATCTAGTTTTCTGTTTAGGTATCTTTGTAGGTTACGATCGAAAGTATAAGTTCTAAGTCTACCTATACGACCAGTTGGTATGTCTTTATCATAATCTTCTTTGATTTTATGTGCTGCATTTACAATATTTGTTTTTGCGTCTTTAATTGTATTAATTTTATTGAGCAGTATTTTTAGTTTGTTAAGAGATAACTTTTTAAGTTCGTCTTTTTTGTTGTTTATCTTATTGAATGCTTGTAAGTAGTAAGCTTTAGCATACTCTCTTATACCATTTACGATGCCCTCTAGGCCATGACTTATATAATAACTATAAGGAGAACCATCTCTAACGCTTTCTGCCAGTCTGTTAACAAGTGTACCAAAAGCGTTAATGTAGTCTTTATTATACTCAAATGCTAGGTATACTTCTCTTCTGGCTGCTCTGCTCTCATCATCATTTTTGTTATATTCAGCAAATTTATTAGCAGCAAATTCATGGTAAATTACATCAAATAGTTGATCTTTACCAGAGAGGTTATATCCTTGTGCAGTCTCGTCCCAATTATTATCATTATGTACTTTTAGTATTTGTGTTACTGTTTTTAGTAATTTTTTTATGTCGTCAACTATTTGTTGTTTTTGCTCCTCTTTTGTCAGCAGTCTCGGAGGATTTTTTGGGTTTTCAACTGTCATCGGATATTCCTTACCTTTTTGGTTACAAGCAATAAATAAAATCAATATTTTTAAAAAAATAATAAAAACTTTATATTGCAAAATATTATCCTTATTTTTAATAACGTTAAAAAATCTGATCAAACACATCTATAAAAGTATTAGTTAATAATTGTTATTAACTTGTATTGTATGTGGATATTATATGTGGATTTGATTTAAATATCAAGATGGTAATAGTTAAAAGTAATAATTTTTTTTATTATGATAGTCTTAATTTTAACAATTTATATTATTATTTTTAAAGATGTAAGTTTATATATAATTATTTTGTGTGTAAGTAATTGTTATAGTTAGATTTTTTGATATTAAGCTTTATTTAAAAAGGGATATAAAAAATGATATAGTTTTATTTTAAATTGTACAAATAAAATAATCAATATATAAAAATATAAAAAGCCCAATTGTGTCCTGTGTTAAGGTCCTATATAATGCAGATCTATAAATTATTAAAAGTTAATCTTTTATCATGCGGTAAGAATCAATGTTTTTGTTTCTTTATTATTTTTGTACATGTAATTATGTCTAAATAATGTTTATCTTTTATTTAAGATTGATTTGATGTCTTCATATATATAGTTGATTTTAATAGCCGCTTTTTGAAATTGTTTATGATACCTATTACCTGATAATTAGGTATTTATTTTGGAGCTTAATTATAATTTTAATCGCTTGCGATTAAAATTAAGGTGAAATTAAAATTTTCATAATTTTACTAGCTGTGTTTTTGATTGTGTTAAGGTTTTTTTCAAATTCACCTTGTTTGCTTTTGCTTTCTAGGTACATTTGTATTTCAACACTGTTAGCAGTAGTTCTAAGTTTATTGCGAGGTATATTGTTACCAACTTCTATGTCTTTATCGTAATCTTCTTTGATTTTATGTACTACATTTACAATATTTGTTTTGGCTTCTTGAATTTCATTATGCAGTATGTTTAGATTGTCAAGAGATAACTTTTCAAGTTCATCTTTTTTTTTGTTTATCATATCGAATGCTTGTAAGTAGTAAGCTTGAGCATATTCTCTTATATCCTTCATGATGTTCTCTAGGGTATTCTTTACATACCTTACATAAAAAGTTTTTCTCATCTCTTTTGCTATTTTGTTAAAAAGTGTAGCAAAAGCGTTAATGTATTCTTTATTATACTCAAATGCTAGGTATACTTCTCTTCTGACTACTTTGCTATCATCATCATTTGTGTTATATCGTTTAGCAGCTTGACCTTGGTAATTATTATGTTCAATTACATCAAATAGTTGATCGGGACCAGAGAGATTATATCCTTGTGCATCCTCGTCCCAAGTATTATCATTATGTGCTCTTAGTATTGGCGTTACTATTTGTAGTAAATTTTTTATGTCGTCAACTATTTGCTGTTTTTGCTCTTCTTCTGTCATCGGTTTCGGCGGGTTTGTTGGTTTTGTCGTAGGCGGCTTTGTCCTGCCAGTTTTATTTTGGTTACAAGCAAAGAATAAAATCAAGCTTGATAAAAAAATAATAAAAACTTTATATTTCAAAACATTCTCCTTATTGTTAATAAGATTAAACAAATTTATAAAAGTGCAAGTTAATAATCGTTATTAACTTGCATTATATATAAATTTGATTTAAATATCAAGAAAATATCGATATAATAAGTCGGACAAAATGACAATCTCTATTGGGATATTGGGATGCAATATGTATTTGATTTACACATAAGTAAGAGAAGAACAAACGTTCTTCTCTTATATTACAGTAAATTTTGTAATGATATTTATGTGTTTTATATCACATTAATTAATGTGAATTAAAGTAAATTTAAAATATTTATAATTTCATTAGCTTCTTGTTTGATTGTGTTAAGGTTTTTTTCAAATTCACCTTCTTTGAGTTTGTTTGCTATGTAGTCGTATATTGCAGAAGCCTGAGCATAATTTTTAACTTCACTTTGAAGTGTACCGCTACCAACTTTTATCTTTGCATCGTAATCTTCTTTAATTTTATGTGCTATGTTTATAATATTTGTTTTTGCTTCTTTAATTGCATTAATTTTATTGTGCAGTGTGTTTAGATTCTCGAGAGATAACTTTTCAAGTTCATCTTTTTTGTTGTTTATAGTATCGAATGCTTGTAAGTAGTAAGCTTTGGCATACTCTCTCATACTTAACACGGGCTTACTTACCTTCTCTCTTAGAGTAGGATCTGCTTTAGCGTGTCTTGCTACTTTGTTAGTAATTGTAGCAAAAGCGTTAAGGTATTCTTTATTATACTCAAGTGCTAGGTATACTTCTCTTCTGGCTGTTTTGCTATCAGCATCATTGTCGTCATATCCTTTAACAATCACTGAACCGTTGGGAATAGTAACAACATGGTCAATTGCATAAAATATTTGATTTTTACCAGAGAGGTTATATCCTTGTGCATCCTCGTCCCAAGTATTATCATTATGTGCTCTTAGTATTGGCGTTACTGTTTGTAGTGATTGTTGTATGTCACCAACTATTTGCTGTTTTTGAGCCTCTGCTTTGCCTCCTGTGCCTCCTTCTATGTCTGTGCCTCCTGCGCCTCCTGGGTCTACTACTGGAGCTGCTGGGTCTACTACTGGAGCTGCTGGGTCTACTACTGGAGCTGCTGGGTCTACTACTGGAGCTGCTGGGTCTACTGGAGCTGTTGGGTCTACTTTTATGTTTGTGTCTGTTGGCGGATATTCTTTACCTTTTGGGTCACAAGCAATGAATAAAATCAAGTTTGTTAAAAAAATAATAAAAAATTTATGTTTCAAAACATTCTCCTTATTGTTAATAAGATTAAACAAATTTACAAAAGTATTAATTAATAACTATTATTAACTAATACTAAGTATTATATATTGATTTAATTTTAATATCAATGAGAAAAGTTAGAAAATTAAGTTGTTATTTAGAGCATGTGATGTGTATTGACACATACTTTTTAGGTGTTTCTTTTTATTGATTTTATTTAATTTCGCTTAAGATTTTTACAATATTATTACTTATTGTCTTAATTTTATTAATTGCGGTTGTAAAGTTAAATTTATAGTTACGAATTATGTGGGCTACTATCTTCGTTCTGTCAGTTTTAATGTTATTTTTATTATTAATGTAATCATTTGTAATATTTTTGACGGTTTTTTGCCAATTCTGTTTTATCCTTTCAAGTTTGTCAAATTCATCTTTAAGAAAATGTAGAGCATTAAAATTTAAAGATTCAAGTTGCTTTTCTTTATGAATGAGTAGTGTGAATGCAATTTCAAAATAATTGAAAGAATATGTTATTGTTGCATTTATGATCATTATAAGGGTAGCATTATTTCTATGAGTCGTAGTTGATGCTATGTGATTAAGAACTGCTCCGAAATCTCTAATTAGTCTTTCATTATATTCCAAAGATAAATAAAAATTTCTTCTAATATGCTTGTTTATATTGTCACTTATTTTTTGTTTATTCATTTTATTGTCAATTTTATCAAACGCCTTACCATTTCCTTTAAGTCCAAATTGAGTACTATCTTCGATCCAGGTATCATTTTTGTGTAAATCTAATATGGGTTTAATATTGTGAGCTTTTGTTCTTAGTTCGTTTATTAAATTATTTTGGGCTTTTTTTATTGCTTCTGGTTCTAAGCTAGCAAGAAAACCGCGTAAACCTACTATTCCTGTTTTTGGAAATAACCCAAGATCTGAATTGCAAGTAGTTAGAGTAAAAATTGTTATAAGAGATGTTATAAAAATTTTATGCTTCAAAATATTGCCCCTATTTTTAAAATTTTAATATATTTTAATTATAATTATTCATATTTATTAAATAATATTATAGCATATAAGTAAAGAGGTCAAAATAAGCCATAAAAGAAGAAAAAATATCTTATTTTTAGCTTATAAACTAATTTATTATAATTAATTATAATATTTAATATAAATTACTAATTTATCGTTTTTAAAATTTTGTTAATATCACCAACTAGTATGCCAATTTTAGGAATTTTCTTTTGTAATATATTGCCATATTTTTCTCTTATATATTCAATTAATTTTTGGCTATCAGTTTTAATTCCATTTGCATTGTCATCATAGTCATTGATGATATTATCTGCAGTGTTTTTCCACAATAACTTTAGTTTTTCAATTTCATCAAATTTGATTTTAATTGTTTTTAAATCTTTAAACCCCAAGGAATAGAGTTTATCTTGAATATCTTTTATTTTATCGATTACCCGTTCAAATAAAAATTGAGAGTAAGCTCTTCCTGCATTTGTGATGTCTATGTGTAATTGTCCCCTGTTGATGTCATCAGATGTTATTTGATTAAGGATAATCCCAAGCTTTCTAATTTTTATTTTATCGTAATTTAGAGATGAATAAAATTGTCTTCTATTACTTTGACTTTCAGGATCATTGTAGGCTTTCTGGCTTGGATTGCCTATGACAATTTTAAATATACCATTTTTCATTCCAAATTGATCCTCAGGCTCGTTATTTTGAATATTTTTTTTGTCTTTTTCTATTAAAGCAGTGACATTTTGAACCTGTTTTCTTAAAAAGTCTATTAAGATATGTTTTTCTTTTGTGTTAACTTCTTTTTTGCAATTTTGTTGTATCTGTTGTATTGATGATGTATCATCTTTATGTGTTGACTGTGTAGAGTCTTTTTGGGTCTTATAATTAAATTCTTTTGTTCTTTGTTCATTAAGGTCTGATTTGCAAGCGGTTAGAGTAAAAATTATTATAGGAAGCATTATAAAAACTTTATTTTTCAAAATAATCTCCTTGCTTGTAAGATTTAACAAAATATTAATTAATATTTTGTTATTAAATTATAATACGTATCATTTGATAATTATATATTATTTGATTTAAATATCAAAAGGATGAAAGGGAAAGTGTAATAAATTATAATAATCTGATTAAATAATTAACTTATCATCGTAATGAGCTTACGTATAAAGACTTAAGAAAAGTTGGAGAAGAATTTTAATATTAAATTTGGTTTTATCTAGATGATAAAATATATGTATCTAGGAAAGCATTAAATGAAAATATAAAGGAGACAAAAAAACTTTTTATATGGATATTTGGTTTTACTTTTGTTGTTTCTCTATAGTAGCGGGCTTTATTTTCAAGTGAGTCTGACAGTTATATATTCATTTATTACCAAAAATACTCAAGTCTCTTATACAAGAATTTATAAGCTTCTTAAGGTAGATAGATATACCGAAATAATCCCGTAGAGATACCCTTTCAGTATATCATTAATAATATTTAAATTGGTTAATAATCACTATTAAAGCATAGTTCAATTATTCCTGCTGTAGTGCTTATGGAGCTGGCAGCTTCTTTTAGAGATGTTAAAGCTTTTTTAAGCTTGCCTGGAGCTTGATCTAAATTATCGCTTAATTCATTATGGACTCCATTAAAAAAATATCTACTTATATTTGTCATAATAGTCTTTATGCATGATCTCATGATAGCGTTTACCCCAGATTTGTTAATATAAATCCGTAGTGCTGAATTTTGTGTATTAAATTCCTCTATTACCTTTTTAATTTCGAGTTCTCTGGTATTATTAATTCCTTTAGTAGCTATTTCTAATAACTTGTCCAGTAATGATATCATTTTTACCCCACTATCTATGTTACTTTTGATTATATTTGCCACAGGACCGTTGTATCCCGCGTTTAGTAATGCCTTAAATGCCGTTTCAATATTTTCAGCAGCATTTTTAATTGCTTTAACGAAATTTGGGGTATCATTTACTTCTAATTTTGCTTTATTTTTGATTTTTCTAAAATTATTAATTTCTTCCTTAGAATCTTCAGACTTTGCTTTTGCTTCATCAGCAATCTTGTTGAGCTCTTCTTCACTTAAAGCTTTAATCTCAGTTATTGTTAATCCTGTAAGCTTGCTTACGTGCCCTGTAATAGATTTTGCTACAGATTTTGCGTTTTCGTGTGCTATTTTAGTCTCACTTTCTGCCTTTAGTCTTTTATTATCTATTTTACAATTGATTGTAAGTAGTAGTATTACAGTACTTATTACTTTTACATACCTCATATAATATCTCCTTTTACAATTAAATATACTTCATAAATTTGATAGTACTTGGTAAACATTTGTTAAAATGTGTTTTACCTAAATTACACATTAACTTTTTGATTTGCTTATTTTGCAGAAATGAGGAGTGATTTAACATTTGAATTAAATTGTCCAATTAAGAAGATAATAATACAGTTATTTAAGAAATAAATATAAAAAAGCCCCTTGATAAAGGGGATATTTAAAAGAATGTATAAAACATTGTGAGTAAACAATCTTCCTTTTGAAAAATTAAAGTATTTGGTAAATTAATTATTAATTCAAAAATTATCTGTTTGCAAGTTTTTTTTAAAAAAGTTTTAAATTTTTTTGGAATTTCTTTTTTATAAATAATTTTTAACCCCCATTACTTTATAGTAATGAATGAATGTTGGATCTTAACATTTATTATTATATAATAATAAATATACTAGTTTGAAGTAAACAAGGAGGATATTTATGAAATAAAGTAGAATTAAACTAGTTTTAGTATTTATTAATGTTATTAAATTAGTTGCGATTTTAAAAAAGAAGAATCAACTACATCTCTAACTGGTGATTTAGTAAAAAGTTGTCTAACTAAATTACTTGAAGGTTTTAATTTATAATGAAAGTTTTTAGGGAATTTGAAAAAGTTATAACATCTGTTGATATGTTATAAGATAGGGTCTAAGAGATATAAAGAGTTAAGAGAACTAATAATAGTATTAGCTTATCAAATATTTGATGGTAATTTTTTCACTGTTAATGAAAAAGAATTAGATCATTTTGATAAGAAAGTTTATGTTATATTAACATTTCTTCATTTTGATGTTGCCTAGCTATTTAAAAGTGTTATAAGTGAAATTGTAGAAGTTGTGGAGGTATGTGATTAGGTAGCTATTTATGGGATTTAAGATTTTAATAAGAGAGATACATTGAGTTGTAAGCTTAAGGATTATGCTTAGTTTTGTGGCACAGAGTTAAAACGTGCATTTGCAGATCCTGTAGAAGATGTGTATTAAGCTTACTGATAATGAATTTGATAATCTGAGTCTTGATTTTGTAGACAATTATGTTCAAATTAAGTAAAAGTAAATAGCTCAATTAGTTTCAATGAAGCTAAAAGTATAAAACCAGAATAATATTTTCGGGGTATTATTTTAGTCTAAAATAAAAGGATTATGTATAAGTAAGTAAAAAAGGAGTTAGCTATGAACGTATATAAGATTAAATTATTATCATTATTATTGTTGTTGTTAATTAGTTGTGGTTTGTTTCAGAAAGACGGTAGATTTGGTTATTTTAAATATATTGGGGAAAAAGATTTTGATTTAACGGCTGAAGAAGAGAGAGCTATAGATTATTTTAAAGATACATTAATGAATTTTGAGCATTTTCTACCTGGTGTGTATAAAAAATATTATAAAACGTATACCAGTGATGAGTTTTATAGTTTATTATCTAGATTTGATAAACAGGGTACTAAAGCAGTTGCTAGAAGCATTATTGCAGTTTTAAATGCACAAGATGCAGTTAAGGATGCTGTCAGTAAGATAGGAGATGTCCTTGAACGAGAGATCTTTAAGGAGCTTGAGTTAAAGCAGAATTGGTATAAAAAGGTATTAAAAGTTACATGCGATGATCCTTCGTTTTCATATGCTGAGCTTATTGAACGCAGTCTAAGTGTAGCAGACGTATTTGAAAAAATTAAGATAAGTGCAGAGGTTGCCTCTAAAATATATGATACTTTTGGTTTGGATCTTTATGAGAAGAGAGTTGTTCGATATCTTTTAGCTTTATCATTTGTTCCCGGTGAATATTATGATGAGTCTGGAATCAGTGTAAATCCGTATACTGAATATGAACTTTATGAGTTATTAGTGTCTCCTCCTTTTGGTGCTGCTAACCTTAAAAATATTGTAGCAAAAATGAAAGGTACTATTAAAGATTTACATGCAGCTGATGCATCTATTGCTAAGGTGGAAAATGATTTTGAGAAAAATAAATTGCAAGAGCAGTTTAATAGTCAGAAAAATTTATATGATCAGGAGTTAAAACCCGTATTAAAGGATCCTGATAAATTATTTAATAAGCTTACTAGTGATGTATTTGATCGTTTGAATGATAGTGTTGCAAAAGAGTTTGCTAGAATTAAACAAGAAGCAAAAAGCAAGAAGCAAAAAGCAAAAAGTTAGTGTAAACAGTGGGTTTTAAAACTGAAATAATGGGATTTATTGTGCATAAAAAAAGGAGAGTATTTATTGATTCTGATAGAACTTAAGCGGATTTAATTCCTGAATAGAAAAAGTCTATATATTACTTTCAAGATGTATTAACTATTTTTGGCAATTGTTTTAGGTAATGGGGTAGAAGTAGTATTCTCTGAAGAGGAGGTTTTATGTTATATAATAATCTCCTCTTTTTAGTATTGCTAAAATTGAAGGATCTTTAAGCAATATTATAATAAATAAAATATTGAATTTCTTTTAACACTTAAGATTTATCTCTTACACGCGCTTCGATCTCAATTTTCTCAAATTTATTTGCATAATTCATTGAAATAAGCTCATCACACACTTTATCAGGATCATAAAATGCAAGTTTTAACTCTTCTTTATAATCATTGTCTACTTTCAAATAATTAGCACTTAATCTATCTTTCTCAAATATGTCACTTATCATGTTTATAGCTACTAAAGCTTTGTCCTGCGCTTTAAGAGTTTCTATAACATTGTTAATAAACATTTTGAACTTATTAGTACCAAAAATAATTTTAGACATCAAATAATGAAAATCATTGCTGGTATATGTTCTTAAACTGTGTTTATGTTCAGGACATACATAATAAAATACAATAAACTTGGAATCAATTATTATATCTCTCAAGTAATAAACGGCTCTTTTCTCCTCAGCAGTTAAATTAAATTTGTCAAATATTTTGGTAATCAACGCCGAATCATACTCAATTGCCTTAAAATTAATATTTGCATCCATATTTAACTTAGTAAAGTGACTACTAGTAAGCTTAGTATATGCCTGCCTAAGATCATCACACACCAATTTTAATGCCTCTCTATAATCATTATTAGTTTTCACAAATCGCTCATTTAATGCGTTTTTTTCAACTCCCTTTTGTACCTTTGCGACAGCTACTTCAGCAGCCTACTTTTGCATTAAAAGTAGGCTGCAATGTTCCCAGCAACCGTTTTGGTTTTAAGAATACCAAAAATAGTAGATAATAGCTTATAAAAATCATGATCATCATACGTTTTTACCATCACTCCATTTTCATCACGTACAACGAACTCAGAATCAGTCAATACCCCTATTTTTCTGCTCTCTCTAATTAATTCTGAATCTATCTGAATTATCTCTAATATGCTTATAGAGTAGATTAAAATTAGCAAATACCACACCAATAAGCTTAAGCATATAATTGAGCAAAATCACTAAATACACTTTTCAACTCAACTCTATACGTACTATCTTCCTCATTAATACTTGTAAAAACCTACTTCTTTGGGTTTTATCTTGCACATTATCAACAACTGCAAAAATTCTTTATTGTAATTCAAGACTCTCTATAATGAACTTAAGTGTTTAAATAGAACATTGTTCTCTCAAAGAAATAGTTTGCATCTTGAATCCCATTGATGTAAAGATAATAATCAACATATAACTGATCTTTTATATATGTTAATGCTTGTTCTTTTTTTTGTTCCAAAGTTTGATTTAAGTTGTTGAAATTGCTAGATGAAAAGCTTGTAAGCGTTCCATTTTTAATAGACTGTAACATTATGTACAATTGTTGAAGAAATTGTTTAGTTTTAATATTTCCAAGTTCATCAAATAATTTATTTAACTGATTTTTATCATACTCAGAGTTTAGTATTTTTTTAAGCTTATCTTGCAGATTAGAATTTTTTTGGTTTGCTTCTAGAGCTTTTAAAAAACTTTTCTGTTCTTTTTTTAGGATACTTAGGTGTTTTTTATCTTGAAGTAAATTTTTAAAGGTAATAAGTGCTTGTTTTTGATTATCATCAAGGGTATTTAATAAATTAGTCTCTGAATTTTTATTTTTATTCTTACTTGATAAACCACAGCTAACAAGACTTAATAAGATAATTGTTAGTAGACATTTTTTTTTCATTGGTTTTATCTCCTTTAAAATAAGTGTATCGCAATTTGTTTTAGAAAACATTAATATATTAATTAACAAATATAGACTATAAATGTAGCCTATATTTGTTGTAAATTAAAAATAATATTATATAAGTTAGTTTTTAAAGGTCAAATTTATCTCATTTTTAGCTTTTCCAAGTAACTCTTTTACTTTCTTTAAGATCGTCTCTACTTGTGAAAAGTCAGATCCATGTCCTATGCCTATGCTGTATGCCTTGAAAGTATTAGCTGAGCCCTCAATGGTTTTTATAAGATAGTGTAGTTCACCTTTAGCCCAAGCTAATGTTTGGCATAGCTCAATAACATAATTTTTGGAAAGTTGTGATTCGACTTCATAATAGTCTTCTAATATATTTTCGATTGTTTTTTGAACATCATCAACTTCTGTGAAAAGTGTTTGCAGTGTTTGTGCTAGCTTCTCTTTACTAAACTGGTTCAACTTTTCTTTAGCATTTTTTCTCTCGTCTGAGGTAGAATGACCACTTGTACTCATAGTAGCTTGAAATTCGACTTGATCTCTGTCTTTTTTGATTTTGTTGATCGTCTCAAGTTCAGAATCAATCTTTTTTTCAACTTTCTCTAATTGATCATAATATTCATATTGAGGGCTATCTTCTACTTCTTCTGTAATAGGACTAGCATAACCCGAAATTGTTGTTGGTATTGAGTAATAAGTGTACTCATAGTCACCTGAGTATCCTCCACTACTTAAATCACTAAGAGTGCCTGTAGTACCACTTAAACTAACTGTAGGTATTGTAAGCTCTGGTTTTGACTCTCCTTCTTGACTGTTAAGAGAAGTTAAATCCCTATCGCTGACAGTAACAATAGGTAAATTTTCTCTTTCTTCTTTTGGAAGTGTTTCTTGGGTCATAGGATCTGAAACTAATACATCATTGACGCTAGGGTCATAAACACCGGAAATGGGTCTATTGTCTTGTGATGATGCTTGGGTGTTTACTTTTCCTCTATTCATACCTTTTTTACGTTTTGTTTTAATTTTTTTAAAAGGTCTTTTAATTAATTTATTTGGCTTATCAGAAGTATTGCTGATAGCTTGATTTCTAACACCCAAGGTAGAGTGGATCTTATCAAGTAGACCAGCAGATTTTTCTTGCATATCTTTGTCAAATAGTAAATCACAACTAATAAAACTTATCAATATAAGTGCAAATAAACATTGTTTTTTTAATTGCATCGTTACCTCCATAGAGCAATAAGTATATAGCAATAAGTGTATAAACCAAGTAAATGTTCAAATTATTATGTGGTTAAGAGACAAAGCTTTGCAAACTATTGAAATAGAGTAGCTTATATATTGTACAGTTCATTATTTATTAAATATGTTAATATAGGTTAAAGAGTTAGCCGAGTGTATTAAATCTGTATGAAAATCTAAGAGAGGATATAGTAAATCATTATGTTCAGATATGACCTCACTTAATACTCTAAATATTGGTTCCGTTTTTGAGCCACGGAACCATAAACTAGCAATTATTTCATGTTTATTATTTTTAAATAAAACTTTAAGCCCTCCTGATGAGTCACCTGTTCTAGATAGAGTTTGTTTAATACCCTCATAATTTATAATTTCATAATTATGTATTGGTAGTTTTTGTAATACGGTATTATTGTTGAATTCTTTTTCTAATAATTTTTCGTAGTTGGTTTTTAGTATTTCTTGATTTTTTGCTTTTATTTTAAGCATGGCTTTTTCTGATGATACTTCTACATTGCTATAAAAATTGATTGTCTTTAATATGTCCTCAAGAGTATAGTGTTCATTATATGAATTATTAGATATTGAACACCATATTTTGTAAAGATTTTTGATTTTAAGCAATTTTATGATGCTAAAGAGAGTTGTTAGTGGGTCTCTTACTTTTGAAGGGTATGTAATATTTCCCCCATTTGATCCTTCTCCCAAAATTTTTACTATTAATCCTTTATTTCGTAAAAGGTCAGCCATTTCTGTTAAGTTAGCTTCACCAACTTCCACTCTATAAACTTTTGTGTTAAATAACGAGGCTATTTTTTCAATGTTTAGTGAGGTTGCATCATTAACTACGACAGCTAAATTGTCTTTAATTCCCGTATGGTAAAGATAGCTAAGCTCTGAGAGTACTGAGAGTGCAAATATTTTTTGTGGTGTAATGATACTCGCTTGTTCTTTTTTTAAAATTGCGACCAAATTGCCTCTGTCTCCATCACAATCAGGGACATATCCTAATTTGAAAGAATTGTCATTCTTAAATTTTTGTTCTAATATTTGTTTGCACATGTTTAAAGATGTCCCTTCAGGAGTCATTCCATGTTTAAAGATACCAATTTCTGTGTTATGAAATTCCAATTTTATTCCCAAAGATTCAATCATTTCCCTATCAATTGAATTAATGCGAGAACTACCATTCATCTCTCCTATGATTCCTATAGGTTCTTTTTTTATAGTCTTTTTTAGTATGTCAATGTTTTTTTGATTATGTGTATCTGAATATATTATTTGTTGCATTAATGACTTATATGAGTTATAAGATTGTGTTTTATGTCTAGCCTGTGAAGTGATAATTGCTTCATATGTTTTTAATTGCATAGCATTGGTATTAAACTTTTGTAAGCCTGTTATTAGATTGTTTATTAAAGTTTCATTTTCAATGTTGGATCTGATCTGACGTATTATTTTATTTGTTTCATTTGAATTTAGCACTCCTCCATCATTTAATCCAATTTTAATGCCATTATATCCTGTAGGATTATGACTGGCAGAAATGTATATAAATCCTTTTGAATTTTGATTTTCTTTTGTATAGGCTAAGATTTCTGGTATTGGGAGTATTCCAAAAAAATTTACACTGTTATTATTTAAAATTAAGGTTTTAATTATTATCTCTGAGATTATATTTCCTGTTGCTCTTGAATCTAATCCAACATTGATGTATTTTCTTGGTTTATCTTTAAAATAATTTGATATTGTAAAGGTTATAAGAGCAACCAATATTTTGTCGTCATCATTTATTTCATATTCTATTGAATTTTCATTTTTTGATTTTGCAAATATCTTTCTAAATCCTGAATGAGAAAGTATCATTTCATTAATAGCATCTCTTAGATTTGTCATATTTAATGTATACCCTTTTAGCATATTTTTCTGTTCATTAGTATATTTTATTTAATATTTGTCTTTATTTGTAGTACTATGATTATAGTAACATATTCTATTACAATAGACATTATTTATTGCTTTTCTTATGTTTACTAAGGAAGCGTGTGGTTGAAGGTGTGTCTAGGGCTTCAGTGTTTGCGTTCTTAGAGAGAGTAGCAATTATTTGTATTAATCTTGCTTCATAGTTTTATATGTATAATCTAAGCTCAAATGTTTATTCTTGGCAAATTCTATACGATCATTATTATTCTTTATCTTAATATCAATACTAGATATTTCACCTTCAATTATTCTCTCTTTACTAGAGAGTAGCTTACGAATCCCTTCTTCCTTTTCTCCTTGACTTTTTTTAATACTTACAACAGTATACCTAAGTATACCTAATAGTATTTTCAAACATCAAGCTAAAAAAACTCTCAAAACTCATCCATGAACTTACAGATTTTGTTACAAGTCCTATAATTATTACATGAGAGAAATTGAGAATGCAACCAAAGAGAATAAGATTTTGTTTAATCAAAGGGATGAGCATTTACAATCTTTAAGGGATTTGCGTTTTAAACTTAGTAATTTGATTGAAATAACAGCTATAAATAATAATCGCATTAAAGCGGCTAATGTTTTGAATGGGACGTCTGTTGTTATTGCTAGTGATGATTATCTTAATATAATTTTTGTTTATTCATTACTATTATTGTCTGTATGTCTAGATATATTTTTAGCAATGGTATTTTGTATAATACAGAATGCTTATCATAAGTTTTACAAACAAAAGTTATTACACTCTGTTCCATTATCTACAAGAAGTAAGGTTAAAAAGGTACAAGGTAGTCGCATTCAGAGTGTAGGAGGGAATAAAAAACCGTCTAAAAGTGTTGATGAATCACTTGAATTTATTGCATCTAATTTAGAATATGATAATCGTACCATAAAGTCTTTGAGGGACATTAAGAGAGATACGAATTTATCGTATTATAGAATAAGGAATTATCTATCGGATTTAATGAATAGAGGTTTGGTTATAAGAGAGAAACAAAGATTGGTACTTAATGTTGATGATATGCTGAATAATAATAGTTAAAAGTTCTAATAGATTTAATATAGAAGTTATAATGAATATAAAAAAGGAGAATTTTAATGGTAAGAGTAAGTATAATGTTTTTTGTTGTGTTTGTGATAAGTTGTGGTTACAATGCAAAAATAAGAGAAGAAGGAAGTTTAGCTCAAAAATTATTTGGAGCTAGGTCAAATAAAATGGTCCATCCTCCTAGTGGTGTCGTTACTCCTCCTGATGTTCCTCCTCCTCCTGATGTTCCTCCTCCTCCTGATGTTCCTCCTCCTCCTGATGTTCCTCCTCCTCCTGATGTTCCTCCTCCTCCTGATGTTCCTCCTCCTTCAGGTGAACAAAATGATATAATTGTTGAGCCGATAGATTTCGATTTATTTTTAGAGGATCTAGAAAAACAAGAAGCAACAACGAAAGAGGAAGCTTTAAAACAATTTTATGAAGCAAGAGAAGAGCTTTATACATTTAGACATGATATTAAACGTTATGAACCTGTTAATCATGCAGGAAAAGGTTTTCCGTTTTTGGTCTTTGATAATATATTTGACGTAAGAGAATGGGGATATAGTTTCAATGAAGAAATTATTTATGCTTCTATGAGGTATCATCCTGCGCTTATTTATGCTGTAGCATTTGCAATATATACAATGTATCCCCCTCGTAGTGTTTCTGAGTCCGCTTATCGTAGTATGGATGCATCAGAGAGGTTGAGGCTATATAATCGATATCGGCCTGCTATTAGAGATTTATTGAATATGTTAGGCAGAATGTCATGTTCTACTTTATTTCCCTTAAGTGGTAAATTTGCGGAGCCGAGAAATCGCCTTATTTTTGACAAATATTCGACTACGGAAGAAGTTATAAATCTTACGCAGAAAGTAAGAGAATATAGTATCTTGATAGGTTCTGTATCGCATATTCTTCTTGTTCTGACAAATTATAATTTGTCGAAAGAAGAAATGACAGCAGAAAGATTTTACAAGGTATTTAATAGACTGATCAATAGTAAAAATGGTAATGATGCAGTTATAGAGGTTGAAAAAAGAGGAAAAGAGATTGGTGATTTGTTGCAAGAGATATTCTATAGAGGAGAAAAACTAGAATAGGAAGAAGAAATGAAAAGAATAGAAGAAAAGAATATGATGAAAAAGAGGAAGAATAAATAGAAAGAATGGGATAGAAGTAGTAAGCAATAAATCATTTAATGAATAAAGTTTTTGTTATAAGACATTTATAACAAAATGGGTAGCATGGTAAGAGAATGATTAAGTTTTTATATGTTATAATATGGATATTATGAAAATGTTGAGCATTTTTTTGGGAAGGTAAGGTGGTGTTTATGAAACAAGTATTAATTTTAATGTTATTTTTTGTTTGTATTGTTGTTAGTTTTGCCCAAAGTTATGATGAGATTGCTTCTGATACTGTAGCTACTGAAGGTAATATGGATAACAAGTTGTTGATTTATGAACTTCATAAACAAAATACTTTAGTGCCTTTTTTATTGAATTTTTTTGTGGGTTTTGGTACAGGTTCATTCATGCAAGGAAATTTTACTGGTGGATTACTGATTTTAGGATTTGATATGTTGGGTGTAGGTTTGATTAGTGGTGGTATATATTCTCTTTCTCAATATAAAGGTATTGAAACACCAACGTTTGCATTATCTTTGGTGTCTTTAGGTGGAATTACTTTATTTATAACACGAATTGTTGAGATAATAAGTCCCTTTACATATGCGTCTAGTTATAATAGGAAACTTCGAGAAAAATTGGGTATATCTTTGGGAGGATTTAAGCCCCAATTTGAAGTAAATTTCAACGAAAATGCTGGTTTGTCGTTTGAACTTGCTTTTACTAAGAAGTATTGATTATAAAATGTAAAATAAAATTTGAGTATAGTTTTAATATGTTTACTTACGGTTACCTTGTAATAAGGTAACCGTATTGAATATGTAATTCTTAAATTTTTGTTGAAATTATGCTTTATTTTATAAAGTTGCAATATAATGACATATTATGATCCTTATACATCAATTAAATGAAATGTATATTATGGGACGCAAGGTAAGTTTATTATCAATAGTGTTTTTAGTTTTATTTATTACAAGTTGTAATCATGGTGAAAGTTTAAGAAATATTATCAGTAAGATTAGTAATGATGGTATTGTTGAGGATAATATTGGTAGCGTTCCCTTCAATAGAGATGGTAATAAGGTTTTGGAGCAAGATTTTGAACTTGATGAAATTAAGGAAGAAAATGTTAATGTAGGTCAAGAGGATATAATTTTTGAAGTTCAAAATGAGAAAAAAGATGAAATTGGTTTTAATATACCTTCTTTGGAAAATTTTGATAATGAATTTAAAAAATTGCAATGGTGGTGTGGATATAATGAAAAGACTCTGTCAAATCTTTATAAAATGTCCTTTGCGGCTGGAGATATGGTTGGTAAATTTTATGATATTTGGACTAAATCTATTGAAGAGTATAATAGAGCTGATAAGGCTTTGGATCAAGCTATTTCTGAACTTGCTCAAATTAAGAATTCTGTATCCGTTGAAGATAATAAGGATAATAGAATTTTTGATGCTGAAAAAAATTGGATGTTGCTATTGACGCTTGGAAAAAAGCAGGAGAAGTTAAACAAAAAGCTGAGGAAGACTGTAGGGCTGCTGATGATTATGCCAGAAAGATTGAGGCAACCATTGAGGTTTTGCTTAGATCTTTAAAAAATATATAGGGAGAAGAATTGGAGGAAAAAGGATTAAAAGAAGAGATACAAGAATTATGGAATAGGTTAGAAAGTTTATTTCGATTTTATTTGTTTGGTTAGCTTTGTATAATGAATGATTTGATATCTAATTTTTCTTATTTCTTATACTAATAAAAACTAAATAT